>NZ_JBHYJB010000013.1:0-200712 GCF_042740175.1 Streptomyces sp. NPDC059009
TCCCGGTGGCTTGGTGGGGGTTGGGTGGGGTGGTGTGGGGGGGGCGGGGGGTGGGGACGCGGCGGTATGTCCGTCCTCGAAAAGCCGGGGGCGCCGAACGAGTACACGAGTACTGGCCTGGGCGGCTCGCTGTACTGCGGGCGGACATACCGCCGCGTCCCCACCCCTTGCGCCGTCGCCCGTCTACAGCCCGTCCTACCTTGCGACACGTCCTCGCCTCCCCACCCCTCCCACCGGTCGCCCATCTACAGCCCCGTCCTACCTTGCGGCACTTCCCCGCCTCCCCACCCCTCCCACCGGTCGCCATCTACAGCCCCGTCCTACCTTGCGGCACTTCCTCGCCCCCCCACCCCTCGGCCGTCACGCGTCTACGGCCCGTCCCCGCTCCCGTCCACGCGTCCCCGCCCCCTCGCCACCGCACACCTACAACCCGCCCCCTCGCCACCGCGCACCTGCAACCCATCCCTGCTTCCCGCCCGTCCCCGCCTCCCCTCCCGCCTTTCCCCTGCCTCCCCCTCCCGCCCCGCCTACCCTCACGTCCCCTCCCGCCTTCCCTCCCCCCACACACAGCGCCCCTTCAGCCTCACCTCAAGGGGCCCCTTTCAGCCCGTCCGGCGTTTGAGGACGAGGCCGTCCAGGCCGATCAGGGGGTCTAGGGGCAAAGCCCCAGGAAGGCCGCCCCAGGGGCGACGCAGTCGCCGTATCGGGAAGGGGCGGGATTGGGGAAAAGGCCCCCGGCAGGGCCCCCTACGCAGGAGCGAACACCGGCACCGCAACCCCCTCCACCAGTTCCCGAAACCGCACCACAAGCCCCATCCCGACCCTCAACTCCCCCTCCCCACACCCCACAACCTCCGTCATCATCCGCGGCCCCTCCTCAAGGTCGACAACAGCCGCCACATACGGCGTCCGCCCCCCAAAGGGCGGCAGGTCATTCCGGTGCACCACGGACCACGTGTACAGCGACGCCCGCCCACTCGCCCGCTCCCAACTCCCCTCCCCACTCCAGCAGTAGGGACAGAACTCCCGGGGATAGTGATGAGCCCGGCCGCAGCCCTCAGCCCCACACCGCCGCACCAGCAACCGCCCCTCGGCAGCGGCATCCCAGTACGGCTGAGTGAAGGCATCGGGCTCGGGGAGATCAAAACGCGGAGCCGCAGGAGTCGCAGAAGCCGCAGGAGTCGCCGGAGTCGCCGGGGTCGCCGGGGTCGCAGAAGTCACAGCACGTCCGATCACGCATCGAGGGTCCATATCTGACGGTACGTCAGTTCAACGCACCGGCCACAGGGAGCGCAAGAGCCCGCCCCGCAAGAGCCCGCCCCCAGGACCTCCCCCCCTCCCGCACTCGTGATCAATTCGCAACCGGTTCGGGTCTTGACCGTCCCCCATCAACCCGCAGGGTGGCTACTCTCCCGTCCATGGCCGACTCCGCTCCCCCACGACCGCTCCAAGAGGACCGCCCCGTCTACGTGATCGGCGGCGGCCCCGGCGGCCTCTCCGCCGCGGCCGCGCTCCGCGCGCGGGGCGTGCGGGCCGTCGTCCTGGAGAAGTCGGACCGCGTCGCCGCCTCCTGGCACGGCCACTACGACCGGCTCCGGCTGCACACCACGCGGCGCCTCTCCGCCCTCCCCGGCCTCGCGATACCCCGCTCCTTCGGACGCTGGGTCGCCCGGGACAACGTCATCCGCTATCTGGAGAAGTACGCGGAGTTCCACGAACTGGAGATCGTGACGGGCGTGGAGGTCACGCGACTTGAGCGGAGCACGGACGGCAGCGGCAGCGGCGGCAGCAGCGGCTGGCTCCTCCATGCCACCGGCGGACGCGAACTCACCGGCCGCGCCGTCGTGATCGCCACCGGCTACAACCACACCCCCCACCTCCCGTCCTGGCCCGGCCGCGACACCTACACCGGCGAGCTGCGCCACGCCGCCGACTACCGCAACCCCACCCCGTACGCGGGCAAGGACGTCCTCGTCGTCGGCGTCGGCAACACCGGCGCCGAGATCGCCGTCGACCTCATCGAGGGCGGCGCCGCCCGGGTGCGGCTCGCGGTGCGCACGGTGCCGCACATCGTGCGCCGGTCCACCCTCGGCTGGCCCGCGCAGCTCTCCGGCATCCTGTGCCGCAGGCTGCCCGTGTCCGTGGTCGACCGGCTCTCGGTCCCGCTCGCCAGGATGAGCGTGCCCGACCTGTCCGCGAAGGGGCTGCCGCGGCCGGACACCGGCCTGTACTCGCGGGCCAATGAAGGTGCCATCCCGGTGCAGGACGTCGGTCTCCTCGACGCCGTGCGCACGGGCCGCGTCGAACCCGTCGCCGCCGTCGACTCCTTCGAGGACGGCAAGGTAGCCCTCGCGGACGGCTCGCGGATCGAACCGGACGCCGTCATCGCCGCGACCGGGTACCGCCGGGGCCTGGAGGACCTGGTCGGCGGGCTCGGCGTCCTGGACGGGCGCGGGCTGCCCGTCGTCCACGGGGCCCGCACCTCCGCCGCCGCCCCCGGCCTCCACTTCACCGGCTTCTCCAATCCCATCAGCGGCATGTTCCGCGAACTCGGTCTGGACGCCGCGAAGATCGCCAAGGCCCTGTCGAAGGGCTGATGTCGCAATCGCGGTCTTGGCGGGCATCTGATCCTGCTGTTCTCTGGTGTGGCGGGTGCGCCTCGGCGTACCCGCCACACGTCGTCACCGCGTCCGCCCCGACTCTTTGCATGCAGCCCCATTCCTGACGCAGCGTCAGTTCAGTAATCTGACTGTGCGTCAGTTAAGTTGCTGTCACACAGGAGCGGGCGGACCGATGCTTGGATCGACTCACGGCACCTTCACCACCGACCCCCGCCGCGCGCGTGTTGTGGCCTGCGGCGAGACCCCTGCACCCGCCGTCCACGGGCACGCCTCGGGCCCGGACGAACTCGACGTCAGCGGGCGGCCGTTGCACGCCGAGGTGCCCGATCTGGACCGCTTCTTCCGGCCCGAGTCCGTCGCCGTCATCGGCGCGTCGGACGCCGAGGGGCGGCCCAACACCGGGATCACCCGGCAGCTCATCGCCTGGGCCGAGCGCGTCGGCGCCCGGCTGCACCCCGTGCACCCCACCCGTCAGTCCGTCTTCGGTCTGCCCTGCTTCCCCTCTGTCGGTGACCTGCCCGAGCAGGTCGATCTGGCCGTTCTGCTGGTCGGGGATCCCCTTCCCGTGATCGAGGAACTCGCCGAGGAGAAGGTGAAGTTCGCCGTCGCCTTCGCCTCCGGCTTCGCCGAGACCGGGGCCGAGGGCGCCGTCGCCCAGGCCCGGCTCGCCGCCGCCGTCGAGCGCTCCGGGCTGCGGCTGCTCGGGCCCAACACCAACCTCAACGCCTTCGAGCGGTTCCGTGATGACCTGGAAGGGCCCGCCATCGCCCTCATCACGCAGTCCGGACACCAGGGACGTCCCGTCTTCACCATGCAGGAGCTCGGCGTGCGCCTCTCCCACTGGGCGCCCACCGGCAACGAGGCCGACCTGGAGACCTCCGACTTCATCTCCTACTTCGCCGAGCAGCCCGAGGTCGGTGCCATCGCCTGTTATGTGGAGGGGTTGAAGGACGGGCGGTCCTTCCTGCTCGCTGCCGACCGGGCCGCCCGGCGCGGCGTGCCCGTCGTCGCCGTGAAGGTGGGGCGCACCGAGACCGGGGCCCGCATGGCCGCCTCACACACCGGAAAGCTGACCGGCGCCGACGCGGTGGTGGACGCGGCGATGCGGCAGTTCGGTGTGATCCGTGTCGACGGGCTCGATGAACTCCAGGACACCTCCGCCCTGTTGGCGCGGGCGCGCACACCGCAGGCCGACGGCGTCGTCGTGTATTCGATCTCCGGTGGGACCGGTGCGCACTTCTCCGACCTGGCGAGCGAGTCGGGTCTTTCGCTGCCCACGCTCTCCGACGCCAAGCAGGCCGAGCTGCACCAGTGGATACCGGAGTATCTGAACGTCGCCAACCCCGTCGACAACGGCGGGCACCCCGTGGGCGACTGGCGCGGGCGGAAGATCATCGACGCGATCCTGGACGACCCTGAGGTGGGCGTGCTCATCTGTCCCATCACGGGGCCCTTTCCGCCCATGAGCGACAAGCTCGCGCAGGACCTGGTGGACGCGGCGGAACAGACGGACAAGCTGGTGTGCGTGGTGTGGGGCTCGCCGGTCGGCACCGAGGACGCCTACCGCTCCACACTGCTCGGCTCCTCGCGCGTCGCGACCTTCCGCACCTTCGCCAACTGCATCACGGCGGTGCGCGCCTATCTCGACCACCACCGCTTCACGAGCGGCTACCGCTCCCCCTTCGACGAGGCGCCCCGCTCCCCCTCGCCGTCCTTCCGCAAGGCGCAGGCGCTGCTGCGCCCGGGCCGCCAGCTGAGCGAGCACGCGGCGAAACAGCTCCTGCGCGCGTACGGAATCAGGGTGCCGCGGGAGCAGTTGGTGACCAGCGCCGCGGCGGCCGTGCGGGCGGCGGGCCTGGTGGGCTACCCCGTCGTGATGAAGGCGTCCGGGGCGCAGCTCGCGCACAAGACCGAGCTGGGGCTCGTGAAGATCGGGCTCACCTCGGCCAGCCAGGTGCGGGACGCCTATCGGGAGCTCACCGACATCGCCCGCTACGAGGGGATTCCGCTGGACGGCGTCCTCGTCTGCCAGATGGTGGAGAAGGGTGTCGAGATGGTCGTCGGCGTCACCCAGGACGAGCTCTTCGGGCCCACCGTGACGGTCGGGCTCGGCGGCGTACTCGTGGAGGTCCTGCGGGACGCGGCCGTGCGGGTGCCGCCCTTCGGGGAGGACCAGGCGAAGGCGATGCTGCGCGAGCTGCGCGGCCGGGCCCTGCTCGACGGGGTGCGCGGGGCGCCGCCGGCCGATGTCGAGGCGCTCGTCGAGGTCGTGCTGCGGGTGCAGCGGATGGCCCTCGAACTCGGGGACGAGATCAGCGAGTTGGACATCAACCCGCTGATGGTGCTGCCGCGCGGCCAGGGCGCCGTCGCGCTCGACGCGCTCGCCATCTGCCGGTAGCCGTCGCCTCACCCGGTCTCGTACACACCGGACCGCCCAGCCTCGCACGCACCGGTCCGCCCGGCCTCGCACCCCCAGCCGCACCCGCTCTCGTACGAAACGGAGCCACTCCCCCATGACGACCTCCCCCGAAGCACCAAAGGACCGCACGAACCCCCCTGAGGGTTCCGCTGAATCATTGGTACAGCACGCCACTGACAACGGCGTCTCGTGGATCACGCTGAACCGACCCGAGGCCATGAACGCCCTCACCTGGGACCAGCGCGAACGCATCATGGCGCTGCTCGCCGACGCCTCCGCCGACCCCGGCGTGCGCGCCGTCGTGATCACCGCGACCGGCAAGGGCTTCTGCGCGGGGGCCGATCTGCGCGGCACCCCGGACACCGGCGGTGAGCGCGTGCCCGGCGACGTCGCCCGCACCATCAAGCGCGGCGCCCAGCGCTTCATCGCGTCGATCCTGGACTGCGAGAAGCCGGTGATCGCCGCCGTCAACGGCACGGCCGCCGGGATCGGCGCGCACCTCGCGTTCGCCTGCGATCTCGTCATCGCCGCCGAACAGGCCAAGTTCATCGAGGTGTTCGTGCGCCGTGGGCTCGTGCCGGACGGGGGCGGGGCCTATCTGCTGCCCCGGCTCGTCGGGCCGCAGCGCGCCAAGGAGCTGATGTTCTTCGGGGACTCCCTGCCCGCGGTGGACGCCGAGCGGCTCGGGCTCGTCAACCGCGTCGTACCGGCCGAGGAGTTGGAGAAGACCGCGCGGGAGTGGGCGGAGCGGCTCGCGGCCGGGCCGACGCGAGCCATCGCGATGACCAAGCAGCTGGTCAACGCCTCGCTCGACGGGGACCGGGCCGCGGCCTTCGCGGCGGAGGCGGCGGCCCAGGAGATCAACATGACGACGGCGGACGCGCAGGAGGGCGTGGCGAGCTTCGTGGAGCGCAGGTCACCCTCGTACAAGGGGCGTTGACTGGCCGGCAGCGGGCGCAGCTGCCATGAACAGCGGGCACCGGGCAGCGGGCAGCAGGCAGCTGTTACGAGCGGCGGGCAAAGGGGTTCTCAAGGCTCGGCCGAGAGGCCGTCCGGCCCTTCCAATCTGACGAACCGTCAGCTTCAATGGCTCCTGTGATGGGACACGCAGGGATGGCGGCCACCGTCGTCCGATACCTCAGGTCGGTCGGGGCCCCCACAGCGGCCGCTCCGGTGGAAGCTCTGCCGCGCCCGGAGCTGCGCGCGGTCCGCGACGACGAGCGGGCGCCGCTCGACCCGGGCGAATTCCGGCGCGTGCTGGGCAACTTCGCGACCGGCGTCACCGTCATCACGGCGCCCGCGACGGACGGCGCGCAGGGGCCCGCGGGCTTCGCCTGCCAGTCCTTCGCCTCGCTCTCGCTCGACCCGCCGCTGGTCTCCTTCATGGTCGCGCGCACGTCGACGACCTGGCCGCGGATCGCGCGCGCCGGCGTCTTCTGCGTGAACGTCCTCGGGGACGGCCAGGGCGAGCTGTGCCGGGGCTTCGCGGTCAGCGGCGCGGACAAGTTCGCCGGGGTCGAGCACAGCCCGTCCCCGGTCTCCGGCTCGCCGCGGCTCACCGGCGCCCCGGCGTGGATCGACTGCACGATCCACGCCGTGCACACCGGCGGCGACCATCTGATCGTGGTCGGCCGCGTGGACGCGCTCGGCGCCGAGGAGAGCGGCTCACCGCTGCTGTTCCACAAGGGAAAGTTCGGGCGGTTCACGCAGGGTTGAGAGTGCCCTCCGGCGTGCGGCGCCGGATGACCAGGGCCATCAGCGCCGCCGCCGCGCACAGCGCCCCCGAGGCGATCCAGACCACGTCGTACGAGCCGAAGGCGTCGCGCGCCACGCCGCCGAGGAAGGCGACGACGGCCGCGCCCACCTGGTGCGAGGCGAGCACCCAGCCGAAGACGATGGCGCTGTCGTCGCCGTACTGCTCGCGGCACAGGGCGAGGGTCGGCGGGACCGTGGCGACCCAGTCGAGGCCGTAGAAGACGATGAAGAAGATCATCGGCGGGTGGACGGTGGGCGCGAGCAGCAGCGGCAGGAAGAGCAGCGAGATGCCGCGCAGCGCGTAGTAGACGGCGAGCAGCCTGCGCGCGTCGAAGCGGTCGGTGAACCAGCCGGAGGCGATCGTGCCGATGACGTCGAAGACGCCGATGACGGCAAGGAGGGACGCGGCCGCGGTGACCGGCATGTGGTGGTCGTGGGCGGCGGGCACGAAGTGGGTCTGCACGAGGCCGTTGGTGGAGGCGCCGCAGATCGCGAAGGTTCCGGCCAGGAGCCAGAAGGGGCCGGTGCGGGCCGCCTTGACGAGGACCGTGACGGCGCGGCGCGCGGCGCCGGTGACGGGCGGCGGCTTCGGCACGAACTCCTGCGCTCCGTAGGGCTTCAGGCCCACGTCCGCGGGATGGTCGCGCAGCAGGAGCCATACGAAGGGGACGACCGCGAACGCGGCGAGCGCGACGGTCACGGCGGCGGGCCGCCACTCGTACCTGTCGACGATCCAGGAGAGCAGCGGCAGAAAGATCAGCTGGCCGGAGGCGGACGCGGCGGTGAGGATGCCGGTGACGAGGCCGCGCCGCTCGGTGAACCAGCGGTTGGTGACGGTCGCGGCGAAGGCGAGCGCCATCGAGCCGGAGCCGAGGCCGACCAGCAGGCCCCAGTAGAGCAGCAGTTGCCAGACGGCCGACATCCATACGGTCAGGAGCGAGCCGAGGCCGATCACCGTGAGGGCGATCGCGACGACCCTGCGGATGCCGAACCGGTCCATGAGCGCGGCGGCGAACGGGGCGGTGAGCCCGTACAGCGCGAGGTTGATGGAGACCGCGAGCCCGACCGTGCCGCGCGACCAGTGGAACTCCTGGTGCAGCGGGTCGATGAGCAGGCCCGGGAGCGAGCGGAAGGCCGCGGCGCCGATGATCGTCACGAAGGTGACGGCGGCGACGAACCAGGCGCGGTGCACGCGCCGGGAATGGCGCCCCGCGCGCGGGAGGGCGTCTTTCCGCTCCCTCTCCTGGCCCTCGACACCCATTGCGGGCTCGCGGTCCTTCTCCTGGTCCTCGGCACCCGCTGCGGGCTCGCGGTCCTTGATCTCTGTGGGCTCGGGTGTCTGGGTCACGACACACAGGATCCGGCCAGGGGCCGGGGCCCATCGAGTGGCCCGAGGGACAGTGTTCGCTAGGATCAGGCCATGCCCTCCGCCGCAGCACCGCCCCGCCGACACCGCGTCGCCGTCCTCGCCCTGGACGGCGTCATCCCCTTTGAACTGGGCATTCCCCAAAGGATCTTCGGCCGCGCCCGGGACTCCGCAGGGCAGCGCCTCTACGAGGTGGTGACCTGCTCGATCCGGCCACCCGGCCCGGTCCGCACGGACGCCGACTTCTCGATCCTCGTCGAGCACGGGCCGGATGCCCTGGCCACCGCGGACACCGTGATCGTTCCGGCCTCGTACGAGCTGGGCCCGGTCTACGAAGAGGGCCGCCTGACGCCTGAAATCGCCGCTGCCCTGGCCCTGATCAGGCCGGGCACCCGGCTGGTCTCCATCTGCACCGGCGGCTACGTCCTGGCCGCCGCGGGCTATCTGGACGGCCGCCCCGCGACCACGCACTGGCACTCCGCCGAGCACTTCCAGCGGCTCTTCCCGAACGTCCGGGTCGACGCGGACGTCCTGTTCATCGACGACGGCGACGTGCTGACCTCGGCGGGCGTGGCCTCCGGGGTGGACCTGTGCCTGCATGTCGTACGCCGGGACCACGGCACCGCCGTCGCCAACGAGGTGGCCCGGGTGACCGTCGTGCCGCCGCACCGCGACGGCGGCCAGGCCCAGTACATCCAGCGGCCGGTGCCGGAGCCGCAGTTGGCCACCACGACGTCCGCGCGCGCGTGGGCGCTCGGCCGCCTCCACGAGCCGATCCAGCTGCGGGACATGGCCGAGCAGGAGTCCATGTCGGTGCGCACCTTCACGCGTCGCTTCCGCGAGGAGGTCGGCATCAGCCCCGGCCAGTGGCTCACCCAGCAGCGCGTGGAGCGGGCCCGGCACCTGCTGGAGTCCAGCGCCCTGTCGGTCGACCAGGTGGCGCGGGACGCGGGCTTCGGGACGGCCCAGTCGATGCGGCAGCACCTGCAGGCGGCGCTGGGGGTCACGCCGACCGCCTATCGGAGGACGTTCCGCTCCGTCGGTGCCTGAGGAACGAGGGATGGGGATGGGAGATGAGGGAGGGGGGGATGGGGGGATGGGGGATGGACATAGGCGGGTTCCCGGCCATGGAGAACCCGCCTATGCGAAAAGCCACTACCTAGCCGTGTACCACTTCACGGCCTGCGTACGCTTCGGCCAGAAGTAGTCGCCCTCGTCAGGAATTCCGATCGAGGCGGTGCCTGCATTCAGCGCCCTGTACTTGTATCCCTTGTGGACTTTCAGCTTGACCTTCGGGGACTTGCAGACCTTCTTGTTGTGGCAGCCGCCCAGGCCCTTGTCCGGCGAGACGTCCTTGAACTTGCCGTTCTTATAGGCGGAAAGGCCGGCCTCCGGACGCTGGACACTCCGCCTCTTGCTGCACTTCTGCCAGCCCTGGGCATACACCTTGCCGTGGCTGCGCCAGACCTTCACGTAGTTCCGGCAGCCGTGATACGACTTCCCGTGCCCCGTGGCCGCCTGTGCCCCGCCGCTTCCCGCGAATACGCAGGCGAGCGCGACCGATCCGACGCCAAGGCCCCGCAGAATTCTCTTCACTTATTCCTCCCGTGTCGTGGTGCCGCCGGAGACGTTAGGGCAACTCGGCCCGGGCAAGGCGGAGTTCACGGGAGTTGACGAAGATTTGAAGTTTCAACTTGCACTTTTGTGCAATACGCGATCCCCATAAGGGGCGCATTTGGGGACCGGTCGCACTTCCGCCACCGCCCCCACCACCGTCAGGACAAGGGCGAGACCGACCCCCGCGAGAATCGCCGTCGAGGGCGCGACCGCATTCAGCAGGGCGCCCGCGAGGGAGCCGCTCGCGGCGTAACCCGCGCCCACCGCCGCGTACATCACCGAGTAGCCCGCGGCGAGGGCGCTGGGCGGGAGGATCTCGCGGAGCATCAGGTTGCGCGTGAGCATCGCCCCGGCCTGGAAGAAGCCGGCGACAGCGAGCACGGCCGCCATCACGGCCGCCGAGGGGAGCACCGACACCAGGGCCACGCAGCCGGAGACCGTGAGCATCATGACCAGGCTCTGGGTGCGCAGGCGGCCCGGCCAGGCGCGCAGCCCGTACACGAACGAGCCGACCCCGGAGCCGATCGCGAGCCCGGCGAGCAGCGGGCCCGCCCAGCCCACCTCGATGCCGCGCTGCTCCAGGAGCGCGGGCAGGACCAGCTCGGCGAGGGCCAGCATGGAGAGGCTGGCCGCGCCCGTCACGAACACCGGCCAGGCGCGCAGCAGCAGCCGCACCATGGACTCGCCGCCCCGGTCCGCCGCGTCGGCCGTCCACCCCGCGGGCAGCAGCCACAGGCCCGCCACCGAGGCGCCCATCAGGGCGGCGGCGAGCAGCAGCGGGAGGTTCGGCGCGGCACCGAGCGCCAGTCCGGTCGCGGCGGCCGGTGCGACGGCCCAGATCGCGAAGGTCAGCATCGACTCCGTGGACAGCGCCTGGGCGACCGACCGGTCCGGCACGACGCTGGTCAGCAGGGCCCGCAGGGCGCCCGGCGCGGCGGCGGGAGCGGCGCCCGCGCCGAAGGCGAGCGCCGCGAGGGCCACCGGGTGCGCATGCGGCAGGGCGCCGAGCGCCCCGAAGCAGAGCGCCCCGAGGGCGAGGCCCACGGCGAGCGGCCGCCGGGCCCGCTCGGCGCGCATGCGCAGGCCGAGCAGCGGGGCGCCGACGATCTCGCCGATCACATAGGCCGCGGCGAGCATCGCGCCCAGGCTGTAGCCGCCGGGGCGCTCGCGGACGAGGAAGACGAGGGCGAGCGGCGCCATCGCGACCGGCATCCGCGCGCCCACGGACACGGCGGCCCAGACGAGCACGGGTTTGGAGGCGACGTCGCGGTAGCTCATGGAACGACGTTAGGCGAGCCCACTGACAGGGCCCCACCGGTTTTCCACAGGCGCGCCGCCCGCCATCGACGCGTCAGAACGTCAGGACGCCCCGCGCCACCTTCCCCGCGTGCAGGTCGTCGACGGCCGCCCCGAACTCCTCCACCGCGTATGTCTTCGTGACCAGCTCGTCCAGGAGCAGCCGCCCCTCCTGGTAGAGCCGCGCGTACAGCGCGAAGTCATGCTGAGGGCGCGAACTCCCGTACCGGCAACCGAGGATGGACTTGTCGAGGAACAGCTCGGCGGGCACGAAGCTCGCCTCCGCCTTCGGGGGCGTCATGCCGAGCAGGATCGCCTGGCCGTGCCGGTCGAGGAGGTCGACGGCCTGCCGGATCAGCTCGGTGCGGCCCACGCACTCGAAGGCGTGGTCGGCGCCCGTCGGCAGGATCTCCCGTACGCCCTCGGTGGAGGCGAGGAAGTGCGTGGCGCCGAACTGGCGGGCGGCCGCCTCCTTGTCGGGGTTGGCGTCGACGGCGACGACCGTCGAGGCCCCGGCGATCCGGGCGCCCTGGAGGACGTTGAGGCCGATGCCGCCGGTGCCGATGACGACCACGGAGTCGCCGCGGCCCACCCGCGCGCGGTTGAGCGCGGCGCCCACGCCCGTGACGACGCCGCAGCCGATGAGCGCGGCGGACGTCAGCGGGATGTCCGGGGAGATCTTCACCGCCTGCACGGCCTTCACCACCGTCCGCTCCGCGAACGCCGAGTTCGCCGCGAACTGGTAGACCGGCTTGCCGCCTCGCGTGAACGGCTGGTCGGGCATGCCGATGGCCTTGCGGCACATGGTCGGGCTGCCCTTGCTGCACTCCGCGCACGCCCCGCAGTTGGCGATCGTGGACAGCGCCACATGGTCCCCTGCCGCCACATGCGTCACCCCGGAGCCGACGGCCTCCACGACCCCGGCGCCCTCGTGCCCGAGCACCACGGGCGGCGGGAACGGAATCGTCCCGTCGATCACCGAGAGGTCGCTGTGGCAGAGCCCGGCCGCCGCGACGGCGACGAGGACCTCGCCGGGACCCGGGTCCCGTATCTCCAGGTCGTCGACGACCTCCGCCTGCTTCCCGTCGAACACCACGCCCCTCATGCGCAGCCACCCCTCATCTCGGCTCCCTCGGTAGGCCGAGCACCCGCTCGGCGATGATGTTCCGCTGAATCTCGTCCGAGCCGCCGTAGATCGTGTCGGCCCGGGTGAACAGGAAGAGCCGTTGCAGGGCGTCGAGTTCGTACGGGGCCTCGGGCGACCAGTCGACCGGGCCGACCGTCGCGCCCGCCCCCCGTACCGCCATCGCCAGCTCCCCCAGGCGCTGGTGCCAGCCGCCCCACAGCAGCTTGGCGACGCTCGGCGCGCCCCCGTCACCGGCACCCGAACCACCCAGCGTACGAAGGGCGTTCCAGCGCATCACGCGCAGCTCGGCCCACTGCCGCACCAGCCGGTCGCGCAGCACCGGGTCGTCCGCCGCACCCGAGGCGACGGCCTCCCGCACGACGCCCGCCAGCTCCTCGGCGAAGCCGATCTGCTGCACGAGCGTGGACACGCCCCGCTCGAAGCCGAGCAGCCCCATCGCCACGCGCCAGCCGTTGCCCTCACCCCCGACGACATGCGCCACGCGCGCGTGTGCACCGTCGAAGAAGACCTCGTTGAACTCGCTCGTGCCCGTCAACTGCCGGATGGGGCGCACCTCGATACGGCCCGGCTGGTCCATCGGCACCAGCAGGAAGGACAGCCCCTTGTGGCCGCGTGAGCCCGCCTCGGTGCGGGCGAGCACGAAGCACCAGTCCGCCTCGTGCGCGAGCGACGTCCACACCTTCTGGCCGCTGATCCGGTACGTGTCCCCGTCCCGCACCGCCGCCGTGCGCAGCCCCGCGAGGTCGGAGCCGGCGCCGGGCTCGCTGTAGCCCTGGCACCACAGGGCGTCCCCGCGCGCGATGGGCGGCAGGAACTCGGCCTTCTGCTCCTCGCTGCCGTGCGCGAGCAGGGTGGGCGCCAGGAGGTTCTCGCCGATGTGGCCGTAACGGCCCGGTGCCCGCACGCGCGCGTACTCCTCGGCCCAGACGACCTGCTGGGTGAGCGTGGCCCGCCGGTTGCCGTAGGCGCCCTCGGGGGCGTCCCAGCCGATGCCGATCCAGCCGCCGCGCCCCAACTCCCGCTCCCAGGCGCGCCGTCCGGCCCCGCCCTCGTGTTCGCTGCCGGGGCCGCCGCGCCCACGCACGGCGGCGAACTCGTCCGTCAGGTGCTCTGCGAGCCAGGCACGCGCGCGCGTGCGGAACGCCTCGTCCTCGGCTCCGAAGCTGAACTCCACGGCCGGGCCTACGCGTTCGGTCGTTCTTTGTTGGCCGCCGCCTTCGCCATGGCCTCCAGCTGGGCCAGCAGCGGCATCGGGTCGGTCCCCACCGTCCCGGGCAGGAAGTCGGCGATCTTCTCGGGCGTCCAGGAGCCGTCCGCGTATCCGGCGCGCAGCTCGCGCGGCTGCGCCCACACCGCGATCTTGGGTCCGGCGATCGTGTAGACCTGCCCGGTGATCTTCTCCTCGCGGGCGCGGTCGCTGAGCAGATAGGTGACGAGTGCCGCGACGTCCTCCGGCTCGCCGATCTCCTTGAGCTCCATCGGGACGTTGGCGGACATACGGGTGCGCGCGACGGGCGCGACGGCGTTGGCGGTCACCCCGTACTTGTTGAGACCGAGCGCGGCGCTGCGCACCAGGGAGATGATCCCGCCCTTGGCGGCGCTGTAGTTGGCCTGCGCGACGGAGCCCTGGTGATTGCCGCTGGTGAAGCCGATGAGGGTGCCCGTGCCCTGCTTGCGCATGACGGCGGAGGCGGCCCTGAAGAGGGTGAAGGTGCCCTTGAGGTGCGTCGCGAGGACCGGGTCCCACTCCTCCTCCGACATGTTGAACAGCATCCGCTCGCGCAGGATCCCGGCGACGCAGACGACGCCGTCGATGCGCCCGAACTGCGCGAGCGCGGTGTCGACGACCCGCTGGCCGCCCGCCATCGTGGAGATGTCGTCGGCGACCGCGACGGCCTCTCCGCCCGCCGCCTCGATCTCCTTGACGACGGCCTCGGCGACCTCGCTGGCGGGCTCGGCGCCCTCCATCGAGACCCCGTAGTCGTTCACGACGACCTTCGCCCCCTCGGCGGCAGCGGCGAGCGCCACCGCCCTTCCGATGCCACGACCGGCACCGGTCACGGCGACGACCTTGCCTGCCAAGAAGTTCCCCACGTCCGGCCCCTTCCCGCGGTTTCTGACGGACCGTTAGATTCTATGACCCGTCAGATACTCGAAGACAAGCCCTCGGGGAGGACTCATATGCCACTACCGCCCGAGTTCCACGACATCGCCAAACGCGTGAACAACTGGGGGCGTTGGGGGGCGGACGACGAGATCGGCACCCTGAACCTGATCACCGACGAGGTCGTACGGGAGGCCGCGGCCACCGTGCGCACCGGGCGCCGCGTCCCGCTCGCGCTGCCCCTCAAGGAGGACGGCGTGCAGTCCGGGCTCATCCCCGGCCGGATCAACCCCCTGCACACCATGGTCCAGATCAACCAGGAGATCTTCGGCCCCGACACGGTCGCCACCAGCGACGACGCCGTGACCATGGGCCTCCAGGCGGCCACCCACTGGGACGCGCTCACCCATGTCTCGCACTCGGGCAAGCTCTACAACGGCCGCCCCGCCGACACCATCACGGCCCACCGGGGCGCCCGGTTCAGCGGCATCGACAAGGCCCCGCACATCGTCTCGCGCGGCGTCCTGCTGGACGTGGCCCGCGCGAAGGGCCTCGACCGGCTGCCCGGCGACCACGCGGTCACGCCCGAAGACCTGGACGAGGCGGCGGAGTTCGGCCGTGTGAGCGTGCGCGCGGGCGACATCGTCCTGGTCCGCACGGGCCAGGTGCAGGTCTATCTGGCGGGCGACAAGCACGGGTACGGCTTCCCGTCACCCGGCCTGTCCGTGCGGACGCCCGAGTGGTTCCACGCGCGGGACGTCGCCGCCGTCGCCAACGACACCCTGACCTTCGAGATCTTCCCGCCGGAGATCGAGAACCTGTGGCTGCCGGTGCACGCGCTCGACCTGGTCGAGATGGGGATGCTGCAGGGCCAGAACTGGGATCTGGAAAAGTTGTCCACAGCCTGTGGGGAAATCGGCCGCCACGACTTCCTGCTCTCCGCGATGCCCGAGCCCTTCGTCGGCGGGACGGGGACGATGGTGGCTCCGGTGGCGGTCTTCTAGCGGCTCCGCACGTCCTGGAGGCCCTGCCTGGAAGGGAGTTCGGGTGGCGGCACACCGGCGTCCGCCCCGAGCACGCTGCCGCGCACGCCGCCATCCGACTCCGGCGACAGGCCCTGCCCCTCTGTCCGACCCCGGAGAGAGAGGCTGACGCCGAATGGCGATCCACACTCGCCAAGGACCTCCGTCACCGAGCACCCTCGACATCCCCTCGCGGCGAATCGCTGCACACAAGCGTGATCAATCGGACACGGTACGTCAACACCTGTCCGGGGGTTCGCCCTTATTTGTCCGATTCAGTGGGGCTCGCACATGGCCGCGCATCGAGGCACGGACAGGGCGCATGCGCGGCGCGGGGACGGCAAAACGGGAAGAACTCCCGCACGGGGCCGACGGCGCCGTCAGAACCGTCAGCCGGTCGTCGGGGCCGCGAGTCGGTCGCCAGATCCGTCAGACGGTCTCGAACGCGACGTCCTCGTACGTCACGCCGCCGAACGCCATCGTGGCGGCCCCCGGCTCGCACCGGTCCACCTCGCACCAGATGCTCTTGCCGGTGCCCTCGGGCTGCCAGCCCCAGCGGTCCGCGAGGCCGTCGACCAGCTCCAGGCCGCGGCCGTTGGTCTCCTCGTCGTCCGCGTGCCGGGGGCTGGGCGGCCGGGCGCTGGTGTCGGCGACCTCGACCCGCACGGTGCCCGCGGAGTCCTCCGGGACGCCCGGCAGCCGCATGCGCAGCACCGCCGGACAGCCCGTGTGCACAACGGCGTTGGTGACCAGCTCGGAGATCAGGAGGATCAGCGTCTCCGCCAGTGGCTCGTCGGCCTCTATACCCGAGACGGCCAGCCGCGAACGGGCCCATCTACGGGCCCGCCCCACCTCCGCGGGGTCGGGCCTGACCTCCAGCTGAACTTGAAGCACCTGCACCGCTCACACCATCCGAACCGGCGGACACATCGCCTCGCGACTCCACGGGGTCACGGAACGTGATCCCCTTGGGAGACAGCATGGTTGACGTTCAGTCACCCCAACAAGCGCTTCGGGCATATTCCAGCGCGAAGGAGTACGCGTGCGGCATACTGTGCGACGCGCGCCGCAGGGGGTCGAACAGGCGGGCGCGAGGCCCTGTCCTGCGCCGCGAATGACGCGCACTGCCGGGCCCGGAGCCGCCTCAGGGGCAACACCGGCATGGCTCGGCCTCAGAACCACTCGCATCCCACACAAGGTACCCGAGCGGGGCGCCGACTCCATGCCGTGACGAGTCACGCGTAGGACACAACCCGATATCGACGCTCAGTAGCCTTCACCGAATTCACCGACTCCACAAGTCGGCCACGGTCCGCACACCCTGCGCCACCGAACGTCACTCAGAACAGCCAGGCAAGGTAGCCGAAAACCGCCATTCCGGCCACCGAGGTCAGCGCGGTCCACTTCACGACCCGGGCCGCCCAGGTGCCGCTCAGCGCGGCGCGGATCGCCTCCGCGCCATGACCTCCCGAGCGCGGCCTGATGCCGCTCACGGCGACGGCGAACGCGGGCGCCGCGAGCAGCAGCCCGAAGAAGGCCATGACCATGAAGCCCCAGCTGTGCCCGTGGCCGACCTCGACGTACTCGCTGCCGCTGCGGCTGACTTCGACGGAGTCCTCGGGCTGCGCGTCACGGGACTTCACCTGTGCGTCCACGGCACGCGCGCCGCTGTCGGCGCCGCCGTCGCCTGCGTGGAAGGTGCCGCGGCACCAGCGGGTGTCGGAGTGATTGCGGCCGCCCGAGGACTTCCAGCACTCCTCGACCTCGATGGTGCCGCGCGTGCCCACGTACCCGGCGGACGCCGCGGCCTTGGCCACGCCGAGGCCGCAGACGGTCAGCGTCACCAGGAGCATCACGACGCCGAGCACGCGGCCGCCCGGGGTGGGCCCCGGGCGGGGCGTGAGCAGGTTGCCGGGTCCGAGGTCGGGGCCGAGTGACATGGACAGGGACCCTACGACACGGCGTTCGCAGGGCCGCCGCCAGGTTCACGGGGCCGCCGCCGGGTTCACGGGGGCGCTGCCGGGTTCACAGGGCCGCGGCCAGCTCCTCCTCCGCGTCGCGGGCCGTGCGCCCCAGCTCGGCGCGGACCCAGGCCCGCTTCAGGTGGAGGTGGACGTCGGCCTCCCATGTGAAGCCCATGCCGCCGTGCACCTGGAGGCAGTCGCGGGCGCCTCGGACCGCGGCCTCGTCGGCGAGCAGCTTCGCGGCCGACGCCTCCAGGGCGTCCCCGGTCACGGCCGCCGCGTACACGGCCGCGCGGGCCACCTCGGTGCGCACGAGCATCTGCGCGCACAGGTGCTTGACCGCCTGGAAGCCGCCGATGGGCTGCCCGAACTGCGTGCGTTCCTTGGCGTATTGGACCGCGAGCTCCTGGGTGCGGGTCGCGCTGCCGAGCTGTTCGGCGGCGGTGAGCAGGACGGCTTCGGGCATCGGCGGCTCCTGCCCGGCCGGTACGCGGTGCAGGGGGGTCAGCGGGTCGAGGGAGCGGATCGCGGTGGCGGCGCCGGCGTCCCCCCGTACGACATCGGCGGCCTCCAGCCACGGCACCAGCGTGCCGTCGACGGCGGTCACCACGACGTCGCCCGTCGCCGCTCCCGCCACGGTGCCCGCCGCGAGATGCGTGGCCACCAGCGGTCCGGGCAGCAGGACCCGGCCCGCCTCCTCGAAGGCGAGCACCGCCTCCGGCAGCCCGAGCCCCACACCTCCCCCGGCCTCCGGGAGCCGCAGCGCGAAGAAGCCCGCGTCCGCGAGCTCGCGCCACAGCCCCCGGTCCAGGGCGGGGGCCTCGGAGGCGTCCACGGCGGCCCGCAGCGCCTCGCGGCCGAACCGGCCCTCCAGGAGGTCGCGTACGCCCGCCTTCAAGTCCCGCTGGTCCTGCGTGAGTTGGAAGTCCACGCGCCGCCTCACCGCCCCTTCGGCAGGCCGAGGATGCGCTCGGCCACGATGTTCTGCTGGATCTGCGAGGTCCCGGCGGCGATGGTGTACGAGAGCGAGGAGAGCCGGTCGAGGACCCACTCGTGGTCCAGGTCGAGCCCGGCGGCGCCGAGGACCTCGCCCGCCGTCTCGTACAGCTCCTGGCGGGCGTGCGAGTAGCGCAGCTTGAAGACGGAGCCGCCGATGCCGGGGACGCCTCCGGTGCGCTGGGACTCGCTCACGTTCCACTGCGTGAGCCGCCACAGGGCGGCGAACTCGGCGCTCAGGCGGCCGAGGCGGCGGCGCAGCACCGGGTCGTCCCAGCGGCCGTTGCGCCGTGCCTCGCGGGCGAGTTCGCCGAGGACGCGGCGGCAGGCCACGACCTCGCCGACGAAGGCCGTGCCGCGCTCGTACGACAGCGTCACCATCGTCACGCGCCAGCCGTCGTTCTCGGCGCCGACGCGGTTCGCGACGGGCACGCGCACCTCGTCGAGGAAGACCTCCGCGAACTCGGTGGAGCCCGCGAGCGTGCGCAGCGGGCGGACCGTGATGCCGGGGGCGTCCATGGGCATGGCGAGCCAGGTGATGCCCTTGTGCTTGGGCGTGGTCGCGCTCACCGGTGTCGTACGCACCAACAGCTCGCACCAGTCGGCCACTTCGGCGTGCGAGGTCCAGATCTTGGACCCGCTCACTACGTAGTCGTCGCCGTCCCGCCACGCGCGCGTGCGCAGCGATGCGAGGTCGCTGCCGGCGTCCGGTTCGCTGAAGCCCTGGCACCACACCTCGTCGCCGCGCAGCACGGGTGGCAGCCAGCGCGCCCGCTGCTGAGCGGTGCCTTCGGAGGCGATGGTCGGCCCTGCGTGCAGCAGTCCGACGAAGCTGGCGCCTACGTAGGGGGCGCCCGCGCGTTCGGTCTCCTCCAGGTAGATGAGGTGCTGGGTCGGGGTCGCGCCCCGGCCGCCCGCGTCGACGGGCCAGTGCAGGCCCGCGTACCCGGCGTCGTACAGCGTGCGCTGCCAGCCCAGGTCGTAGGCGCGGCGGCCGGGCCAGTCGGCGGGGGACGGCTTGGGCGGGAGCCCGGGGAGCGCCTTGCCGAGCCACTCGCGCAGGCGCGCCCTGAACTCCTCTTCTTCTTCCGTGTATGTGAGGTCCATGCGCACCCTTCTGACGACCCGTCAGATGGCAGGCTAGCCCCGCACCCCTGGACCGACAAGGCGCGGAGCTCTACTCTCTCGGCACGACCTGACAGACCGTCAGCTAACGCGGACGCTTATGTGAAGGGGGCGCAGTGAACGACACCGCACGCGCACTGGGTGCGTCGCACACGCTCTGGGAGCTCATCGAGCGCCGGGCCGAACTCACCCCCGACGCCCCCGTCCTGATCCAGGCCGCCGCCGACCCGGCGGACGACCGCACGCTCACCTTCGGCGGCCTGCGCGACCGCTGCGAGCGGGTGGCCGCAGGGCTCCACGACCTGGGCGTGCGCCCCGGCACGGTGGTCGCCTGGCAGCTGCCCACGCGCATCGAGACGGCCGTCCTGTCCTTCGCGCTCGCCCGCATCGGCGCGGTCCAGTCGCCGGTCATCCCCTTCTACCGGGACCGTGAAGTCGGCTTCGCGCTACGGGAGTCGAAGGCCGAGTTCTTCGCCACGCCGGGCACCTGGCGCGGCTTCGGCCATACGGAGATGGCACACCGCCTCGGCGCGCGCGGCGTCTTCGAGGCGTACGACACGCTGCCGGAGGGCGACCCGGCCGTCCTGCCGCCCCCGCCCGCCGACGGCACGGCGGTGCGCTGGATCTACTGGACCTCGGGGACGACGTCCGACCCCAAGGGCGTGCTGCACACGGACCGTTCGCTGATCGCGGGCGGCTCCTGCCTCGCCCACGCGCTGCACCTGGAACCGTCCGACGTCGGCTCGATGGCCTTCCCCTTCGCCCACATAGCGGGCCCCGACTACACCGTGATGCTCCTCCTGTACGGGTTCCCCGCGGTCATGTTCGAGCACTTCGCGCTGCCCGCGGCGCTCGACGGCTACCGGCGCCACGGGGTCACGGTCGCGGGCGGCTCAACGGCCTTCTACTCCATGTTCCTGGCGGAACAGCGGAAGCTCCCGGAGGGCGAGAAGGTCATCCCGTCCCTCCGCCTCCTCGCGGGCGGCGGCGCCCCGAAGCCGCCCGAGGTCTACCACGCCGTCGTACGCGAGATGGGCGTCCAACTCACCCACGGCTACGGCATGTCCGAGGTCCCCATGATCACGATGGGCGCCCCCGACGACACCGCGGAGAACCTGGCGACGACGGAGGGCAAGCCCCCGGCCGCCATGGAGATCCGCATCACCGACGCGGACGGCAAGCAGCTCCCCTTCGACGTGGACGGCGAGGTGCGGCTGCGCGGCGAGGCGGTCTGCCAGGGCTACCTCGACCCCGTGCAGAGCGCCGAAGTCTTCGACGCGGACGGCTTCCTGATCACCGGCGACCTCGGACACCTCAAGGAGACGGGCCATCTGGTCCTGACCGGCCGGGCCAAGGACATCATCATCCGCAAGGGCGAGAACATCTCCGCCAAGGAGATCGAGGACCTGCTGCACCAGCACCCCTCGGTGGGCGACGCCGCGGTCATCGGCCTGCCCGACCCGGAGCGCGGCGAACGCGTCTGTGCCGTCCTCGAACTGCGCGACGGCGCCGGGGAGCTGACCCTCGGCGCCGTCACGGACTACCTGCGCGAGCAGGGCCTGTCCACGTACAAGCTGCCGGAGCAGCTGGAGGTGGTGGACGCGCTGCCGCGCAACGAGACGCTGCGCAAGGTGCTCAAGTACAAGCTGCGCGAGCGGTATTCGGCGTAGGGCCTGTCCGGCGGACGGGCCCCGGCGCGGGCGGGCCTACTCGGGGACCGTGAAGACGGACCTACTCGGGGACCGTGAAGTACGCGGCGAACGCGGCCACGAACTCCGGCTCCAGGATCCGGCCGTCCCCGTCCGAGTCCAGGCCCGCGGCGACGGCGTCGGCCACCTCGGCCTGCACACCGAGGGCCTTGAGGGCGCGGGCGGCCTCCTGCGGGCTGGCCGCGCCGTCCGCGTCCGCGTCGGCGACCGCGATCACGGCGTCGAGGAAGGGGCGCGCGATCTCGGCGAACCGCTCGGGGTTGTCGCGCAGCCGCTTCACGGCGCCGCCGACGAACTCCTCGCGGGTGATGCGCTGGTCCCCGTCGCGGTCGGCGATGCCCGCCATGCCCTGCCAGAAAGCCTCGGCGCCGATGTAGAGGGCCTGCCCCCGCTCGGAGCGCGCCTTGGTGCCGAACTCGGCGAGTACCGCTTTGGCCGCCGCGCTGAAGTCCTCACGGTCGATGTAGCCGTTGCCGTCCTGGTCGAAGGTGGCGAAACGGGCTGCGATCTTTCGCTCGTACTCGGCACTGTCCATGGTGTTCGGGCCGCCTCACTTCCGCGGTTGGGTCCGTGCGAGCCGACCTGTCTCAGCTGGCACTTTGTCTGCAAGGAGCGTACGTCGCCGCGGGCGGCCGCAGCCGCGAAAACGGGGATTGTGTCAGGGCTGGGACACGGTGTGCGCCAAGTCGTCGAGGAGGACGTCCGGTTGTGCCGGAGAAGACGCCCCGTCACGCCGACAGCGGGGCCGCGCTCTCGTCCAGCGCCGCCGCCACGTCCGGGTAGACCTCGAAGAGGCGGCGCACGCCCAGGGCCGCGAGGACGCGGTTGACGTGGGAGCCGTCGACGGCGCCCTGCGCGGGCAGGATCAGGCGCAGCCGGCCCCGGCAGGAGCGGATGAGGCGACGGGTCGCGATGAGGACGCCGACGCCGCTGGAGTCGCAGAAGAGCACTTCGGACAGGTCGAGGACGAGGCTGCGGCGGCCGTCGGCGACGGCGTCGTGGACGCGCTGACGCACCCGGGGAGACGTCACCAGGTCCATCTCGCCCGACACCCGCAGGACGGACCATCCGTCCTGCTCGCCCACCGTCACCTTGAGCGTCACGCCATGCCTCCCGCTCGCTGATCCGGAAGCCGTCCTTACGCTTCCACTGCGCGGCTGCCCCGCCGCCGACCCGCGAAACGCCGCGCCGTTCGACGCCCCGCGATGCTCACATCTGTGAAGTTCTATGAAACACCAGTGTGCTGTGTGCCGTGCGCCCCCTATCATCCCGGGCCCACGAGCCGCCTCCAGAACGCGTGCATTGCCGTAAACCAGGGCGCGTTGTCGGTGGTGGCGACTACATTCGAGAGAACGGTGAGGGCACGGCGAGCGCAGAGAGGGGGGCCGCATGCCGAAGGACGCGCCGCGTCGCTGGGACCGCCGGATGCAGCAGCGCCTCGCACATGGAGAGGCCGCGGCGCTCGGGGAGCTCTACGACAGGTTCGCCTCGCTCGTCCACGGCCTGGCCCACCGGGTGCTCGGCGAGGAGCAGGGCGCCGACCGCATCACCCGCGAGGTCTTCACCCACGTCTGGGAGAACCCGGAGGCGTACGACCCCAAGCAGGGCCCCCTCCGCTCCTGGATCGCCACGCTCGCCCACCAGCTCGCCGTGAAGCGGCTGCGCCAGACCGAGTCCGCGGCGCTCGCCCGCGGCGGCGGGGGCAGCACGGAGGAGCTGGAGCGCAAGGTCCGCCGCGCCTCCGCGGCCGCCCGCGCCGACTACATCGTCACCGCGATGCCCGCCCCCCTGCGGGCCGCCCTCGAGCTCGCCTACTTCCAGCGGCGCGACTACCGCCAGGCCGCCCTCGACCTCGGCGTCACGGAGGACGAGGCCCGGCGCAGGCTCCGCCTCGGCCTCCAGCTCCTGTCCACGGCCCACGACACCGGCCAGGCCGAGAGCCCCGACACCACCCCGGGGTACGGGAGGGCGCTGTGAGCCGGGCCGACGGGGCCGACCGGCCGGATCCGCACGAGGAGCCGGGCGGCACCGGAGCCGGCGGGCGCGGTGACGACGGTCACGGTGACGTCGATCACGGCACCGGGGACGGCCACGGCGGTGGCGGTGACGGCGGCTTCGGGGCGGCCGGGGACGACGAGTCCGCCCCGCCCCCGCGCATACCGGCTCCCCGCACCTCCATAGAGGACACCGGCCGGCCCCTGCCGCCCACCCCGCTCGTCCTCGACCACCCGGTCCTCAAGTCCCTGCTCGGCGCCTGGGCGCTGTCCGCCTGCTCCGCGGAGGAGGCCGCCGCCGTGGAGGAGCACCTGGGCGGGTGCGGGCCCTGCGCGGAGGAGGCGCTGCGGCTGCGGGACGCCGTGGGCCTGCTGCACCCCGAGGAGAGCCTCGACCTCGACCCGGGCCTTCGGGGCCGCGTCCTGGAGAGCTGCCTCGGGCGCCGCCCGCCCCGCATCCCGGTGCCCGAGTGGGCCACTCCGTACGACGCGGAGACGGCCCGGCTCGACGCCCTCCTCCAGGACATCGGGGACGCGGAGTGGCACGCGCCGGTCCGGCTGAGATGGTTCGAGGGGGAAGGCCCGGTCTCCCGGAAGACGACGGTCGCCGGGGTCATCGCGCACCTCCTCGCCGTCGACGGCCTGGTCGGCCTCGCTCTCGGCCTGACCGACCCGCTGGCCCACGCCTCGGGCGGCGGCGGCCCTGCGGAGCGCACGGAGGCGTACTGGCGGGCCGCGTCCTCGTCCGGCTTCCCGCCCACGCGCGCGGTGCGCGGGCCCTGGCGGGAGCAGACCCACGAGCTGATCCGCACGGTGTCGTTCGCGGGCGGCGGCTCGGGCCGCCTGACCGTGCCGTACGGGACGCACGGCGCCGAACTGCCGCTGCGGGACTCGATGGTGGACCGCGCCTTCGAGTGCTGGATCCACGCGGGCGACATCGCGGACGCCGTCGACTACCCGTACGAGCCGCCCTCCCCGCGCCACCTCCACGTGATGATCGACCTGGCCGCGCGGCTGCTCCCCGACACCCTCGCGGGCCGGCGCCGCGCGGGGCTCGCGGCGCCGTCGCACGAGCTGGTCGCGGCGGGGGCGCCCGGGCGCAGCCTGCGCCTGGAGGTCGAGGGGGCGGGCGGGGGCGAGTGGCTCATCCCCCTCGACTCCCCCGGCGCGGTGCCGTCACCGGAAGAGGAGGTGGCCCATGTCGCCCTGGACGGCGTGGAGTTCTGCAAGCTGGCCGCGGGCCACGTGTCGCCTCAAGAGGCGGCAACCGGGCAGGTGGGGGACCGAGAGGCCATCCGGGACGTGCTGTTCGCCGCGGCGTCTTTGAGCCGGATGTAAGGAGCCGGATGCAAGGGGCGGCATCCGGGCTGCCGCGCCTCGTCTCGTCGCCGAGCGCGGATGCGTCGTGGTTGCTCGCGCAGTTCCCCGCGCCCCTGACGGGGCGCCCCGTCAGCGGCAGGCCCTAGCCGAACACCACCGTCCGGGTGCCGTTCAGCAGAATCCGGTGCTCCGCGTGCCACTTCACCGCGCGCGCCAGCGCCCGGCACTCGACGTCGCGGCCGATCGCGACCAGCTGGTCCGGCGTGACGTCGTGGCCGACTCGCTCGACCTCCTGCTCGATGATCGGGCCCTCGTCGAGGTCGGCGGTCACATAGTGCGCCGTGGCACCGATCAGCTTCACGCCGCGCGCGTGCGCCTGGTGGTACGGCTTCGCGCCCTTGAAGCTCGGCAGGAACGAGTGGTGGATGTTGATGATGCGGCCGCTGAGCTGCTTGCACAGGTCGTCCGAGAGGACCTGCATGTAGCGGGCGAGGACGACCAGTTCCACGTTCTCCTCGCGGACCAGGTCGAGGAGCTGCTGCTCGGACACCGCCTTGGTGTCCTTGGTGACCGGGATGTGGTGGAACGGGACGTCGTACGACGCGGCCAGCTCGGCGAAGTCCTTGTGGTTCGAGACGACCGCCGCGATCTCCACCGGCAGCGCGCCGATGCGCGAGCGGAACAGCAGGTCGTTCAGGCAGTGGCCGAACTTCGAGACGAGCAGCGCGATGCGCATCTTCCCGTCGGCCCGGTGCAGCTGCCAGTCCATGTGAAAGGAGTCGCCGACGGCGGCGAAGCTCGCGCGCAGCTTCTCCACGGTCACCGGGGCCTCGGCCGAGAAGTGCACCCGCATGAAGAAGAGACCGGTGTCGTGGTCGCCGAACTGCTGGCTGTCCTCGATGTTGCAGCCGGTCATGAAGAGGTAACTCGACACGGCGTGCACGATGCCCTGCTTGTCGGGGCAGGAGAGGGTGAGGACGTACTGGTCAGCGTCGGACGGGGACACGGGCTTCTCGCTCATGGAAATAAGGGTCGCACAGCCCGCGGGGCCCGTTGTCCCCGTCTCGCCCTGCGGTCAGGAGACCGACCGCGCCGGGAGACCGACCGCCTCAGGAAGCCGTCCTCCTCAGGAGGCCGAGCGCGTCAGGAGGCCGAGCGCGTCAGGATGCGCAGTACCTCCAGCGTCCGCGGCGGCTGGTCCGGGTCCTCCCCGTCGCTCACCGCCAGGTGCACATGCGCGTCCCGCGCCGCGTGCACGGCCTCCGGCCAGCCCGGGTGGTCCAGATACGCGGAGACGGCCGCGTCCGGGCCCACCTCGTGCATGATCCGCAGCACCCGGAGCACCGCGGCGTCGACGAGCGCCGCCTCCTGCGGGTCACGGAAGATCGTCCCCACGTACTTGTCCGCCGACCAGTTGTCCAGCCAGGTGTCCTCGACGAGGCGGTACACGGCGTCGGTCACATCCCCGTACTCCTCGCGGCCCGCGAGCCAGCACTCCTGCTGGAAGCGCGGGTCGGAGAGCATGTGCAGCGCCGAGCGCACATTGGTGCGCCAGCGCCACCACGGCATGTCGTTCGTTGGCATGCCGCCCATGGTGGTGGAGCGACGGGCGCGACGGGAAGACTTCTCCGAACCTTGTTGCACGGTCATCGATCGTACGTTCCCCCGAGGCGCAGCCGAATCGGCCCCTTCCCTTCACCTTCTTGTCACTGCCCGTTGAACACGAGTCACTCAAAGATTGGGACCCGTCCGGAATCGTGCGTGCACATGCCCGTCTCGCGACGCACCGCCCTCCCCCGTCACCCCTTCAAGACCGCGGCTCTCTCGGCCTGTGCAGCGGCGGTGTGCGCGACCCTGATATCCGGCTGCGGCGTGATCCCCGGGACCGGCGGCGCCAAGAGCCCCATCACGGTCATGACCTGGGCGCCGGAGAAGACGAAGGCCACCAACAAGCCGGGCGTCCCCGCGATGGCTCAGGCGTTCGCACGCTGGGCCAACGCCCACGGCGGCCTCGACGGCCATGAACTCAAGGTCATCACCTGCAACGACGAGAACGACTCGGTGGCCGCGGCGGACTGCGCGCGCCGGGCCGTCGACGAGAAGGTCGCCGCGGTCGTCGGCTCCTACAGCCAGTACGCGGGCTCGGCGCTCTCCCCGCTGGAGGTCGCGGGCATCCCGTACATCGGCGGCTACGGCATCACGGACGAGGAGTTCACCAGCGCCCTGTCCTACCCCGTCAACGGCGGCCAGGCGGCGCTGCTCGCGGGCAACGGCCGCCAGCTGGCCCGCAGTTGTGAACGCGTCTCGCTGGTCCGCCCCGACACCATCGCGGGCGACGACCTGCCCAAGCTCCTCAACTCCGGCCTCGCCGAGGGCCGTCGGGGCAAGGCCCGGGACATCCGGGCGCCCGAGGACGGCACCGACTTCACGTTCCAGGCCGAGCAGGCGCTGAAGCACGCGGGCTCCGGCGGCTGTGTCACCGCGGCGCTCGGCGACCGCACCGACACCTTCTACGACTCGTTCCGGCGCACCGAGGACCTGTACGCGAAGCCGCGCATCTCCTCCGTGCTCGGCAGCGTCGACCAGTCCCTCATCGACCGCACGGGCGGCAGCGACAGCCCGTACGAAGGCGCCTACGTCACCGGCTGGTACCCGGCGGCGAACGATCCGCGCTGGGACCAGATGCGCTCGGCCGTCCGCGAGCAGGCGTTCGGCGACAACCGCATCGACCCGACGGACGCGGGCGTGCAGACGACGTGGATCGCCTACACCGTCCTGAAGCAGGCCGTGGAGTCGCTCGACGGCGGCGAGGTGTCGGCGCGCACGCTGCGCCGCGCCTTCGACCAGGGCCTGCGCGTCAGCACGGGCGGCCTCACGCCCACCCTGAGCTGGCGCTTCGAGGACACGATCGCCGTCGGCGGCTATCCGCGCCTGATCAACCCCGACGTCACCTTCCAAGTCGTACGGGAGGGACGCCTGGTGCCGGTGCGGCGCGGCTTCGTGAACATGGCGAAGACCCTGGAGCGGGTGTAGCCCCAGGGCGCGCCGCCCCACGGGCCAACCCGCCTGCTACAGCTGCGACTTGTCGCGGACCGTCAGGCCGTACTTCTTGGCGAGCGGGTTCCAGCGGTCGGCGGCGGCCTGCTTCTGCACGGTCGCCCGGCCCGAGGCCGCCGTGCCCGCGTTGTACTGCGGGGTGTGGCGGGCGACGCCCTTCTTGCAGAGCGCCTTCTTCTTGCCGGCGATCTGGTCGGCCCACGCGGCGTAGTGGTTGTCCGCCGAGGCGGACGCCTTCCAGGCGTTGTTGAGGGACGCCTTCAGCTGTGCGTTGTTCGGCAGCTTGTCGATGGTGAGCCCGGAGAGGCGGGTCACCAGGTCGCCGCGCTGCTTGGCGGCGCCGCGCAGGTCGCTCGCCGCCTGGCCGAGGTTCTTGCACTGGCCCACGTCGCGCACGGCGCCGATCACCGCGTCCCGGCTGTTGTTGCTGTCCGCGAGGAGCTTGTCGAGCGCGACGGCCTGCGCCTTGGCCGGGTCGGGGGCCTTGGACGGCTCCCCGCTCTCGGGGGCCGTGGCCGACACGGGCTCGCCGTCGTCGTCCTTGTCGTCGTCACCCCCGCCGCCGCTGAGCAGGGCGCCCGCGCCGATGCCGAGCACGGCGATGCCGACGCCGAGGGCCGCGAACAGGGGGAGCTTGGAACCGGTACGGCGGCGGGGCCCGCCGGACCCGGCCCCGTGCCCGGCCGGCTCGGGCTGCGGCGCCCCGGAGGGCGCGGCCGCCATCGCCGGGTCGAAGCGCGGCATCTGCTGCGTGGAGGCCGCGCCGCCCTCGTCACCGGGGCCCGGCTCCGTACGGAAGAGGCTGTCGAACTCGGCCGGCGGCTTGCGGTCGCCGGGGGCGCCGGGCCTGATCCCGTACGGGGCGGAGGTGGGCTCCGCGGGCACGGGGGCGATGTACTGGGTGGCCTCGCTGTCCGGCCCGCCGGGGACGGGCGGCGCGGGCTGCTGCGCGTGCGGCATGGCACGGCCGAGGAACTGGGTGGCGTCGGCGGCAGGCGCGGGCCCGGGCCCGGCGGCGGACGGGGACGCGGGCGCCTCGGGCGGCAGGGCGCCGGGCGCGACCGGCGGAATGTACTGGGTGGCGCCCTCGTCGGCGCCGGGGGCGGGGGCGGCTCCCGCGGCGGGCGTGGGGGGTATGAGCTGGGTGGCTTCCGCGGCGGAGTCCGGGGCGGCGGGCACGGCGGGCGCACGGTGCGCGCCCCGCGCGGGAGCGGCCGGGGGAAGCTGCTGCGGCTGTACGGCTGGCGGGAGCTGCCCGGCGTCCTGGGCCGGGTGTGCGGCGGGCGGGAGCTGCTGGCCGTGGCCGTGGCCGTGCTCGGCGGGCTGCGGGAGCGGCCGGCCCTGCGTCCCGTACTGCCCCTGGCTCTCGCCCTGCCCCTGGCCCTGGCTCTCGCTCTGGTACTGCCCGTGGTCCTGGTACTGCCCCTGGCCGGGGAACTGGCCCGGGTACTGGCCCGGCGCACCCTCCGGCGGCAGCGCCTGCCCCTGCCCGTAGCTCTGGCCCTCCGGCGGCAGCGGCTGCCCCTGCCCCTGCTCGGGGAACTGGCCCGGGGCCTGCGCCTGGTACGGCTGCCGGCCCTCGTACTGGTGCTGCCCCTGGTACGGGTCCGGCTGATACGGGTCCGGCCGGTGTGCGTCCGGCTGGTGCGCGTCCGGCGCGGGCGGTGCACCCCACGCCTGCCCGGCCCCCGGCAGGTCCTGCGGCGGAAGTCCCCCGGCCTGTGCCGACTGCGGGCCCCACGGCTCGCCCCAGGGGCTGCCGCCCGACGGGGCGGCCTGGCCCGCGGTGCCGGGCAGCAGCGGTTCGCCGCCGTCCGCGGGCAGGATCACGCCCTCGTGCGCTGGCCGAGCCGCGGGCTGCTGCGGATCGGAGGAAGCAGCGCCCTGTCCGCTCTGCTGCGTCACCGGGACTCCTACATATGGGGGACCTTCGGAATCGTCGGGTCACGCTACCGGGTCCCCGTGGCGCTCGGCCACGCAGCTCAAGGCGCTGTCCATACGTCAACGACGGCAGTAACAATTGCGCGCGCGGCAACGCTGATTACGTCCGTTCACGCCCATGACCCGGACGAACACGTCTCGTTCGCCGGGCGGCCACCCCTCGTACACACCCCTCCCGGGCGCGGCCCCCGAGGCCGCGCCCACGAGACGTACATCACGCCGCCTGGACCTCCAGGCGCGCCCCGAACTCCCGCACCACCGGCTCGTCCCGGTAGGGCTCCAGGCGGTCCCGGAAGTCCTCCAGGTACTCCGCGCCCCGGTTCGAGCGGAGCGTGCCGAGGAGCTCGACGGCCTTGAGGCCCGTGTGGCACGCCTGCTCCACCTCGCGCCGCTGCACCTGCGCGGTGGCCAGCAGGACCATGCCGATCGCCCGCCGCCGCGCCCGGGTCTCCGGGTGCCCGTCCAGGGACTCCTGTGCGGTGCGCGCCGCCGCGTCGGCCTGGCCCAAGTCGCGGTGGCAGTGCGCCAGTTCGTCCGCGAGGTAGGCGTGGTCGAAGTGCCGGATCCACACCGGGTCGTCGCCGGAGCGGGTCTGCCCGGCCGCCCGGTCCATCGCCTCGATGGCCCGGCCCGACACGGCGTGCGCCGACCGCGCGTCCCCGAGCAGGGCGTGGCCACGCGCCTCCGCCGCGTAGAACATGGACTCCGCGCGCGGGGTGACACGCCCCCGCGCCCCCTCCTGCGCGGCCCGGGCGAGCTGTGCGATCTCCCGGGGGTTGCCGAGCTGCGCGGCGAGGTGGCTCATGGACGCCGCGAGGACGTACCCGCCGTAGCCCCGGTCCCCGGCCGCCTGCGCGAGCCGCAGCGCCTGGATGTAGTAGCGCTGGGCGAGGCCCGGCTGCCCAGTGTCGACGGCCATGTAGCCGGCGAGCTCCGTCAACCGCGCGACCGCCGCGAACAGTTCACGCCCCACCGCCTCCCGGTACGAGCCGGAGAGCAGCCCCGACACCACCGAGTTCAGGTAGTGCACGACCACCGGGCGGACATGCCCGCTGCCGTACTGGTGGTCCAGCTGCGTCAGGGCCTCCGTCATGGCCCGCACCGCCGACACGTCGGAGAGCCCGACGCGCGGGCCCGCCATCCGGCCGACCTGCGAGTCCGGCGAGGAGATCAGCCAGTCGCGGCTCGGCTCGACGAGCGCGGACGCCGCCACGGAGGAGCCGGAGAGGAAGTCCCTGCGGCCCACGTCGCTGCGCCACAGCTCGCAGACCTGCTCGATGGCGCCGAGGACCGTCGGCGAGAACTGGAGGCCGACACCGGAGGCGAGGTTCTTGCCGTTCGCCATGCCGATCTCGTCGATGGTGACGGTGCGGCCCAGCTTGCGGCCGAGCGCCTCCGCGATGATGCCGGGTGCCCGCCCGCGCGGCTGCTGTCCGCGCAGCCAGCGGGCCACCGATGTCTTGTCGTACCGCAGATCGAGTCCGTGCTCCGCGCCGCACATGTTGACCCTGCGGGCGAGGCCCGCGTTCGAGCAGCCCGCTTCCTGGATGAGCGCTTGCAGTCGTTCGTTGGGCTGTCGAGCTACGAGTGGCCTGGCGGCCATGGCGTACCCCCTGTGTGCACCGTGGACCATCGTGAGCGGTCCGGGCCGAGGGGCCCGTCCCTGGATGATCAATGCCCTGGGGACAAACGGAAGATGCGGGCGAATTACCCCTAAGTGAACTTAAGCGAGTCATCCGTTCGCCCTGAACGTGGCTACCCGCCCCCGGCAGCCGATCCCCGTCTGCGCCCCCACCCGTGCACCCATGCGCCCCAGGTGGGTAAACGATGCTCCTCCCCCGCGCGCGCGTGTGCCCGTAACCCTCTGTGGTGAGGGGAGTTGAGAACTTCGTGGAAGAGACCATCGGAGTCACGTCAGCCGCGCAGATCCCGAAGCAGCGCGGAGAATCCTTGCTGGACACGGCCGTGCGATACGCGGAAGAGCGCCACTGGGACGTGTTCCCCGGCACCTGGCTCGACTCCGTCGAAGGCGCCGAGCGGTGCTCGTGCGGTGACGCCGCGTGCGCACGTCCCGGCGCCCACCCCGCGCGCGAGGACTGGGCGACCCAGGCGACCGGCAGCGCGACCGTCGCACGGCGGCTGTGGTCGAAGCAGCCCAAGGCGTCGATCCTGCTGCCCACGGGGCGCACCTTCGACGCCATTGACGTGCCCGAGACCGCGGGATTCCTGGCTCTCGCCCGCATGGAGCGGATGGAGCTGACGCTCGGTCCGGTCACCTGCACGCCGGACCGGCGCATGCAGTTCTTCGTGCTCCCCGGGGCGACGGTGAAGGTCCCCGACCTCGTCCGCAAGCTCGGCTGGCCGCCCGCCGCCCTGGATCTGCTCGCGCTCGGCGAGGGCGCGTACGTCGCGGCGCCGCCCACCCGCTTCGGTGCCTCCGGCGCCGTCCAGTGGGCCTGCCGGCCGACGGCCGCCAACCGCTGGCTGCCCGACGCGGAGGAGATCATCTCGCCGCTGTCGTACGCCTGTGGGCGCGAGGGCCGCCGCCGCTAGGGCCGGTCGGGGCGGGGCGGCGGTTAGCCTCGCCTTGTGAGCGAGACGACAACAGCGGACCCGGGCGCCGTCGTGCCCGCCGTCCGCGTGCAGGGACTCTGGAAGCGGTTCGGGCAGCAGATCGCCGTCGCCGGGATCGATCTGGCCCTGCCCGCGGGCAAGTTCATCGGGCTCGTCGGCCCCAACGGCGCGGGCAAGACCACCACCCTGTCCATGGTCACGGGCCTGCTCCGGCCCGACCAGGGCACGGTCGAGGTCGTCGGGCGCGACGTCTGGCGGGCCCCCGAGGAGACCGTCGACGTCAAGTCGCGCATCGGGGTGCTGCCGGAGGGGCTGCGGCTCTTCGAGCGGCTCTCCGGGCGTGAACTCCTCGCCTATACGGGCAGGCTGCGCGGCCTGCCCGGCGACGAGGTCGACAAGCGCGCCACCCAGCTCCTGGACGTCCTTGACCTCGCGGGCGCGCAGCACAAGCTCGTCGTCGACTACTCGACGGGCATGCGCAAGAAGATCGGGCTCGCCGCCGCCCTGCTGCACAACCCCGAAGTCCTCTTCCTGGACGAGCCGTTCGAGGGCGTCGACCCGGTCTCCGCACAGACCATCCGCGGCGTCCTCGAACGGTTCACGGGCTCCGGCGCCACCGTCGTCTTCTCCTCGCACGTGATGGAGCTCGTGGAGTCGCTGTGCGACTGGGTCGCCGTGATGGCGGCGGGCCGCATCCGCGCGCACGGCACGCTGGCGGAGGTCCGCGGGGACGCGCCCTCGCTGCAGGAGGCGTTCCTCGAACTCGTCGGCGCGAACGGGCGGGACGCGGGCTCGGACCTGGACTGGCTGGGCGGGGGCCCGCGTTGAGCACCGCACCCGTCACACCCGCCGCCTCGGCCGCGCCTGGGATCACCGGTGTCTTCGTACGGCTGAAGCTGTCGCTCCTGCGCAACGGGCTGCGGCAGTCGTCGGGGCGGCGGGCCGCCTACATCGCCTCGGTCGTGCTCGTGCTGCTCTTCGCGGCGGCGCAGCTCCTCGGGCTGATCGCGCTGCGCGGCAGCGCGCACGCGGGCACCGTCGCCGTCTTCCTCGTCGCGGTCCTCGCGCTCGGCTGGGCGGTCATGCCGCTGTTCTTCCCCGGCGGCGACGAGACCCTCGACCCGACGCGCCTGGTGATGCTCCCGCTGCGCCCCCGCTCCCTGATGCGGGCGCTGCTCGCCGCGTCGCTCGTCGGGATCGGGCCGCTGTTCACGCTCTGCATGGCGCTCGGCGGGGTGATCTCGGTGGCGCACGGGGCCGCGGCCGCCGTGGTCTCCGTGGTGGCGGTGCCGCTGGTCGTCCTCATCTGCGTGGCGCTCGCCCGCGCCGTCGCGACCGCCAACATCCGGCTGCTCACCAGCCGCAAGGGCCGCGACCTCGCGGTGCTCAGCGGCCTGCTCATCGCCGTCGGCGCGCAGGTCGTGAACTTCGGGGCGCAGAAGCTCGGTTCGACCGACGGCGGCCTGGCCAAGCTCGATCCGGCGGCCGACGTCCTCGGCTGGATCCCGCCCGCGTCGGCGCTCGGGGCGGTGCGGTCGGTGAGCGAGGGCGCGTACGCCGCCGGGCTCGCCCGGCTCGCCCTCGCGGTGGCCGCGCTGTTCGCCCTGCTCACGGTCTGGCGGCGCAGCCTCGACCGCCTGATGACGTCCCCCGACAGCTCCACGCTCGCCGCCGCCGAACCCGCCAAGGAGAAGGCGCGGCGCACCGGGCGCGGCCGCGGTCTGCTGCCCTCCGGGCGCACCGGCACCGTCATGGAGCGCACCCTGCGCTATGTGTGGCGCGACCCCAAGACCAAGGCCGCCTGGGTCACTTCGCTCGCCATCGGCCTCATCGTGCCGCTCTTCAACGCCCTCCAGGACACCGGCTCGATCTACTTCGCCTGCTTCGCGGCGGGGATGCTCGGCATCCAGATGTACAACCAGTTCGGCCAGGACACCTCGGCGTTCTGGATGGTCGCGATGACGATCGGCTCGACGCGCGACGCGTACGTCGAACTGCGCGGCCGCGCCCTCGCGTTGCTGGTGATCACCCTCCCGTACGCGACGCTGGTCACCGTCCTCACCACGGCGCTCCTCGGCGACTGGGCGGCGCTGCCCGAGGTCCTCGGGCTCTCCTTCGCGCTGCTCGGTGCGATGCTGGCGACGGGCGCCTGGTCCTCGGCCCGGTTCCCGTACTCGATCCCGCAGGACGGCTACAAGAACGTGGCGCCGGGGCAGGCCGGGCTCGCCTGGATGTCCATCTTCGGCGGCATGGTCGCGGCGACCGTGCTGTGCGCGCCCGTCCTCGCCTTCACGATCTGGCTGCACGCGTCGGGGGCGCAGTCGTGGACGTGGCTGCTGCTGCCGCTGGGCGCTGTCTACGGGGCGGCGGTGACGGCGGGCGGGCTGCGGCTCGCGGCGCCGCGGGTGGCGGGGCGGCTGCCGGAGATCCTGGCGGCGGTCAGCAAGGGCTAGACCGGCAAGAAGGGCTCAGAAAGGGCCCGGAGACGCAGGCGACCCGCGAGCCGTGGTTCCCGCCGGAGCCGCGTGGGCTCTGCGGGAAGCCGGCCGGACGTACCAGCGGCTCGCGGGTCGGGTGACTGCTTGGGAATAGGGCCGGCTGCACGCACAACTCACGTGCTGGTCCGGCGCCGAATTCGAGATGCGACGTCGGGCCGCTAGCCCGCAGTCACCTCACGCGTCCGGTTTCCATACATCTGCCGAACCACCTCCCTTCTCGTGTACGCAGCACCCTAAGAACTGCCCCAGGAGACGCACAACCTATTTTTGGAGACCTTGAGGACACGGGTGGGCCGGGACCGGTCCGGGCAATGAATTGCCCCAACTTCCGGGAACACCCTGTGGCCTTGCTCACGTTCGAGTTCAATGATCTGGAGTGCGGTCCAGGCGAGGGGGTGCCGGGTGAGTGCTTCCCGACAGAGCGGAACCACGGACGAGTCGGTGCCTGAGGAGCCGGAACCGGGCGGGGCCAAGCTGCTGGCGGCGCTGCTCGACGGGATGGACGCGGCGCTGTGCGCCTTCGACGCCGACGGTGTGGTGACCCACTGGAACCGCGAGGCGGAGCGGATACTCGGCTGGTCCGCCGCCGAGGCGGTCGGGCGGAGCGGCTTCGCCGGGTGGGCGGTGCGCAGCGCCGACGCGGCCGAGGTCGAGGAGCGGCTCCTGTCCGCGATGCATGCCCCGGGGCGGCAGGTGCACGAGTTCGCGCTGCTGACCAAGGACGGCGGCCGGGTCCTGGTGCGCACCCAGTCGGCTGCGGTGCGCGGCGACGACGACAAGCCGGCCGGGGTGTACTGCGCGTTCAGCGAGGTGCACGCCCAGATCGACCTGGAGCGGTCCATCGCGCTGAGCGAGGCCCTCTTCGAGACGGCGTCGTGGGGCGTGGTCCTCGTCGACGCGGACCTGCGCCCCGCGGTGGCCAACGAGTCGGCGGCCCGCGCCCTCGGCATGGGCCGGACGGCCTTGCTGGGCCGCCCGCTGGGCGAGCTCCTCGGGCAGGGCGTCGAGGAGCTGGAGAGCGTCCTCGCGCACGTCCTCGCGGAGGGCGCGCCGCCCGCGCCCGCGGAGATGTGGGTGTCGGTGCGCGCCTCCGGGGACACCGAGGGCGGCGCCCCCGAGTTCGAGCGCAAGTGCTGGCGCAGCGGCTTCGTGCGGCTCGCCTCGCCGCTCGCGGAGGAACCGGTGCCGCTGGGCGTCGGCTGGCTCTTCCAGGACATCACGGAGGCCAAGCAGACGGAGCAGGAGGCCGCCCAACTGCGGTTCCGCTCCCAGCAGTTGCACCGGGCCGCACGGGCGGCTGCCGAGTGCGAGGACCCGACGGAGGCCGCGACCGTCCAACTCGACTTCGCCCTGGCCGGGTTCGCCGACCACGCCCTGCTCGACGTGGTGGTCGGCGGGGTGGTCGGCGGGGTGGTCGGCTCGGCAGCCGGGGGGCCGGGTCCCGTACGGCTCGCCCGGGCCGCCGAGACGCCCTCCGGCGGCGCCTCCGGGCCCTGCCACTCCGTGGGCCGCACCGGCATACCGGTCCGCTACCTGGAGGGGCACCCGGCGCCGCAGGCCGCCGAGCGGGCCGGTTCGGTGCGGGCCGGTGCGGGGGCGGCGACGCCGGAGCGGGCCCGGGAGTGGGCCCGCGCCCGGCACTGGCCGGACGACACGGCGCACGCGCTCTGCTCCGCCCTGCGCAGCCGGGGGCGCACCATCGGCGTCGTGACGTTCCTGCGCACCGCCAGCCGCTCGCCCTTCGACCGTGCGGACGCGGCGTATGCGGAGAGTGTGGGTGCGCGGGTCGCTGCCGCGCTGGACCTGGCCGAGTTGCTGAAAGGGCAAGAGGAACAAGGGGGTTGAGGGGCGGGGGTGGCCGGTGCACCCCCCACGGAGTGACCGGCGCACCCCCGCCCGCTCACGCCGCCTGCAGCGCCAGCGTCGGCGACAGGCGGGCCGCCCGGATCGCCGGGTACAGGCCCGCCACCGTCCCGATCACCAGCGTCGCCCCGAAGCCCCCGCTCACCGCCCACAGCGGCACCACCCACGGCAGCCCGCCCGAGCTCGCGTACGCCGCCGTCGCCGCCGCGCCGAGCGCGATGCCCGCCAGGCCGCCGAGGCCCGAGAGCAGCAGGGACTCCGTCACGAACTGGATGCGGATCTGGCCGCGCGTGGCGCCCAGCGAGCGGCGCAGGCCGATCTCGTGGCGGCGCTCGAGGACCGAGATGATCATGGTGTTGGCCACGCCGACGCCGCCCACGAGCAGCGCGATCCCGCCGAGTCCGAGCAGCAGCGTGGAGAACGCGCCCTCCGTCGCCGCCTTCGCCTGGAGCGCCGCCGAGGGGTCGGTGACCTGGACGTTGCGCGGGTTCTCCGGGTCGATCGAGGGCGCGAGGAGCTTCCGTACGCCGGCGACGGTCGCGTCCGTGGAGCGCTCGTACACGGACGTGGGGTGGCCGTCGAAGCCGAGGGTGCTCCGCGCGGCGTCCCAGCCGACCAGGGCCGAGCGTTCGATCTCGGGGGCCAGGGGCAGCGGGTCGAGGATGCCGATGACCGTGAAGTAGCGGTCGCCGATCCACACTTGCTGGCCGGGCGAGCCGATGCCGAGGCGCTGGGCCGCGACATGGCCGAGGACCACGGACGGGTAGCGGCCCGTGGCCTTGTTCAGCCAGGTGCCCTGGGCCACCGAGCCGCGCAGGGTGGAGAGCAGACCCTCCGTCGCGGCCTTGACGGTGAGGCCGCCCGTCTCCTCCTTCGGGATCTTCTCGCTGCGGCGCACGGGGTGTTTCACGTCCCCGGTGCCGCCCACGTGCTCCACGCCCTCGATGCGGGAGGCGCGGCCCGTCGCGTCCTTGGGCAGCTTCACCTCCTCCCCCGAGAACATCGGCTCACCGGGCTTGACCACCAGCATGTTCGTCCCCAACTCGTCCAGCTCTTCGAGGAGTTGCGCCTTGGACGAGGACGAGATGCCGACCACCGCGATCATCGTCGCGATGCCGATGGCGATGCCGAGGGCCGACAGGGCCACCCGCAGGGGGCGGGTGCGCAGGCCCGACGAGCCCACGTGGAGGACGTCCCGGGGGGTCAGGCGCGGGGGGCGGAGCCTCATCGGGCGGCCACCTCCTCGGGCGTACGGGGATCCGTGGGGCGCGGGGTCCGCGTGTCCGTGACGATCTCGCCGTCCCTGATACGCACTTGGCGCGGCAGGCGGCCCGCGATCTCCGTGTCGTGGGTGATGACGGCGATGGTCGCGCCGTCCGCGTTCAGGTCGTGCAGGAGCTGCATGACCGCGTCGCCGGACGCCGAGTCGAGGGCGCCCGTGGGCTCGTCGGCGAGGAGCAGGTCGGGTTCGCCGACGACGGCGCGGGCGATCGCCACGCGCTGCTTCTGGCCGCCGGACAGCTCGTGCGGGCGGTGGTGCATGCGGTCGGCGAGGCCGACGCGGTCCAGGGCCTCGGCGGCGGCCTGGCGGCGCCGGGCCCGGGACAGGCCCGAGTAGAGCAGGCCCTCGGCGACGTTCTCCCGCGCGCTGACGCCCGGCACCAGGTGGAACGCCTGGAAGACGAAGCCGATGTGGCGCGAGCGCAGCGCGGACAGGCTGCGGTCGGAGAGGGCCGCCACGTCGTGGCCCGCGATGGCCACGTGTCCCGCCGTGGGCCGGTCGAGGGTGCCCACGATGTGCAGGAGCGTCGACTTGCCGGAGCCGGACGGGCCGACGAGGGCGAGGAGCTCGCCCTCGTCGACGGTGAGGTCCACGCCGCGCAGCGCCGCGACCCCGCCCGGGTACTCCTTGGTGACACCGGTCAGTTCCACTACGGCGCTCATATCAACTCCCGTACGGCGCTCATACCTTGGGCACCCCGACCTTCATGCCCGCGCGCAGGCCGCCCCCGCTCACCTCGACGCGCCCCTGCCCGAACATGCCGAGCTTTACCGGGACTTGGCGGGCCTTGCCGTGCTCGACGACCTGGACCCCGTAGCCGCCGCCGGGCAGCGCGAGGAGCGCGTTGACGGGGACGGACAGGACGTTCTCCTTCGTCTCGCCGGTGAGGTTGACGGTGACCGGTGACTGGTCGAAGCCGTCGACCTTGCCCGGGTCGTCGAAGGTGACCGTCAGCGGGATCTTGGGCGTCTTGTCGGCCGGGTCGTCACCCTCGGGCTTCGCCGTCCTACCCACGGAGGAGACGCGGCCCTCGGCGGTGGAGCCGTCCGGCAGATCCACCGTCACCTTCGTCCCGGCCTTCGCGAGCTTCGCGTCCGCCACCTCCAGCGAGAACCTCACGACGCGCTCGGAGCCCGTCGTGGCCAGCACGGGTTTTCCCGGCGCCACCTGGTCGCCGACCGCCGAGTCGGCGGACTTCACGCGCACGGAGCCCGGCGAGAAGGCGATCTGGTCGGGCCCGACCCGGCCGGTCTGCTTGCGGTCGTGGGCCTTCTGCCACCGCTTCACGGCGGCCGCCGTCCCGTCCGTGTACGTGTCGTCGACGGCGAGCCCGGACCCGTATCCGAGCGCGGTCAGGTTCTCCTCCAGCTGCCGCACGTCCTTGCCCTTGTCGCCGGGCTTGAGGCTGCGGTACATGGGCTCGGTGCCGTACATCAGGCGCACCGGGACGCCGTTGACCTCGTAGAGGCGCCCGTCGCGGCTGATGGTGTCGCCGGACCCGGCGGACCAGGTGAGGATGCCCGCGCCGCCCGCGTTGACCTTGCGTTCCTTGTTGTAGCCGAGGGTGCCGTCGGCCTGCGAGGCGCTGCTGAGGTCGCCGCGCTCGACGTCGGCGGTGGCGGGCGGCAGGCCCGCGTCCCGGCGGTCGGAGGAGCCCTTGCCGCCGTCCGCGTCGGCGAATCCGCTGACCGCGAGGCCGCCCCCGGCGATCGCGAGGAGCGCGACGACGGCCGAGCCGATGGCGGTACGGCGCTTCACGCGACGATGCCCTTGCACGCGGCGGCGGCCTTCTCCATCTTCTTCTGCTCGGCGCCCTTCGGGACGGGCATGGCCTTCATGCCGCCGCCCTTGAACTCCGGGTCGGGCATGTTGTAGCCGTTCTTGCGCATGCACTGCGCGTACTTGAGCATCTTGTCCTTCTCGGCCTGCGGGATCTCGCCGCCGGCCGCACCGCCGCTCTTGCCGGTGCACTTCTTCATCGCGGCTTCCATCTTCTCCTTGCTGAGATCACCGCCGATGGCGATGCCCCCCATCGACTCACCGGGCTTCGGCTCATCGACCTTGAGACCCTCCTTGCGCAGACACTCGCGCTCCTTGAAGGCGGCGTCGGCGGCGTTCCCCTTGCCGCCGTCCTTGCCGCCCGCCCCCGAGTCGTCGGAGCCGGATCCGCCGCCCGAGCAGGCCGCGGTGAACAGGGCGAGGGCGGCGACCCCCGATGCGATGACCGACGAACGCGTACGAGTCCTCATGTGCTTCCCCTCGGAAGTGGGCGGTGCGTGGGCTGTGAGTCGGCATGAGTGGGCTCAGTGCCGCGCTCAGGCTCACGGGAAGCGGGGTTTCGTTTCCTTCAACGGAGGCGCTTACATCGGCGAAAGGTCCCCTTCGGGTACACCTGGCCGCATGCGCGTACTGGTGGTGGAGGACGAGGAGTTCCTGGCCGAGATGATCGCCGACGGGCTGCGCCGCGACGCGCTGGCCGTCGACGTCGCCGCCGACGGCCTCACCGCGCTCCGCAAGCTCCAGCTCGGCGACTACGACGTCGTGGTCCTCGACCGGGACCTGCCGGGCGTGCACGGCGACGAGGTGTGCCGCCGCATCGTCCACATGCGGCTCCTCACCCGCGTCCTGATGCTGACGGCCTCCGGCACGGTCCGCGACCGCGTGGCCGGGCTCGGCCTCGGCGCCGACGACTACCTGACCAAGCCCTTCGCCTACGACGAGCTCCTCGCCCGCGTCCTCGCCCTCGGCCGCCGCGCCCGGCCCGCCCTGCCCCCGGTCCTCGAGCGGGCCGGGCTCACCCTGGACACGGCCCGCCGCCAGGCCAGCCGCGACGGCCGCCATCTGTCGCTCTCCCGCAAGGAGTTCGCGGTCCTGGAGGCGCTCCTTCGGGCGGACGGGGCCGTGGTCAGCGGCGAGGACCTGATCGAACAGGTCTGGGAGGAGGACACCAGCTACCGCACCAACGCGGTCCGGGTGACCTTGTCCAAGCTCCGCGCCAAGCTGGGCGAGCCCCCGGTGGTGGAGACCGTGCCGGGCGCGGGCTACCGGATCACCGGGACGTCCCTGTGAGGGCGGGGCTGCGGATGGGCCTGCCGGCCGGCTTCCGGGCGAGCAGCGAGCGGGCCCGGCTCACCACCCTGTACGGGGGGCTGCTGGTGCTCGCCGGGCTGCTGCTGACCGGCGTGGTGTACCTGCTGGTCAAGCAGGGCCTCTACTCCTCCATCAGCACGGCGGTGACGACGGCCGTGCCCCGCGACCGGGCTCATCCGCCGTGGGTCACGGTGCCGCTGGTGCCCGTGGTGCCCGCCCAGTCGGCCTCGCCCGCCTCGGCCGCCGCGACCGGGCAGGCCACGCCGACCGGCGCCGACACCCAGGGAGCCATGGCCATCGCCAAGGTGAGCGACATCGCCGGGGAGACCGCACTGAACCGGCTGCTCACCGTCTCCGTGATCGTCTTCACCGTGTACGCGGTGCTGTCCGTCGCCCTCGCGTGGTGGATGGCGGGCCGGGTGCTGCGCCCCGTCGCCGTCATCACCGGCACCGCACGCCGCCTCTCCGGCGAGAACCTGCACGAGCGGATCGACCTCGACGCCCCGCCCGGCGAGCTGAAGCGGCTCGCCGACACCTTCGACGAGATGCTCGACCGGATAGAGCAACTCGTGGGCGCCCAGCAGCGGTTCGCGGCCAACGCGGCGCACGAGCTGCGCACCCCGCTGGCGGTGCAGCGGGCGGCGGCGGAGATCGGCCTGGCCGGGGCGCTGGACGCGAGTGGGGTCTCCCCTGCACGAGCGGATTCGAGTGCTTGGGGAAGGGTCGACCGCATCCGTACGAAGCTCATCTCCGTCGCCGACGAGAGCGAGCGGCTCATCGAGGGGCTGCTGCTGCTCGCCACCTCGGAGCAGGGCGTCGAGCGGCGCGAGCCCATCGCCCTGGACGAGCTGGCCCACGCCGTCGCGGAGGGCCTCGCCGACGAGGCCGCCGAACGCGACGTCACGGTCTCGGTGCGGGCCGAGCCCCTGACGGTGGCGGGCGACGGCGTACTGCTCGACCGGCTCCTGCACAACCTGGTGGCGAACGGGGTGCGGCACAACGTGAAGGGCGGCACGGTTCAGGTGCGCACGTCGGCGGCCGGCGTCGAGGTGAGCAACACGGGCCCCGACGTCCCCGCCGAGACGGTCCCGCACCTCTTCGAACCCTTCCGCCGCCTCCATGAGCGCACTCACGCGCGTGGGGAGGGCGCCGGACTCGGCCTGTCGATCGTGGCGGCGATCGCGCGGGCGCACGGGGCGACCGTCGCGGCGGAGCCGAACCGGGAGGGCGGCGGGCTCACCGTGCGGGTTCAGTGGCGGTAGAAGATCCGGTCCGCGTACTCCTGGAAGACCCGGCCGTTCCACTCGTGGCCCCCGTCGACGTTCCCGGAGCGCAGCAGCGGGGGCTGGACGCCGTGCGCGGCGAGGCGCTCGACGGCGGCCGCCATCATGGCCTGCATCAGCGCGTTGGTGACGACGCTCGACGCGGGGCCGAAGGGTGCGTCCACCGTGTCCAGGGAGAGCTCCGCGTCACCGACGGCGATCTTCGAGTCGATCACCACGTCGCAGTGGTCCTTGAGGAACGTCCCGGAGACGTGCCGCGACTTCGTCTCCGTCGCGTACGCCACCGACGTCACGCCGATGACCTTGAGGCCGAGGGCGCGGGCGTTCATCGCCATCTCCACCGGCAGCGAGTTCCGCCCCGAGAGCGAGATGATCACCAGGGCGTCGCCGGGGCGGGCCGGGCTGGAGTCCAGGACGGCGCCCGCGAGCCCGTCGACCCGCTCCAGGGCGGAGCCGAGCGTGGCGGGCATCACGTCGATGCCGACGACACCGGGGACGGCCAGGAGGTTCATCAGGGCGAGGCCACCTGCGCGGTAGACGACGTCCTGCGCGGCGAGCGAGGAGTGCCCGGCGCCGAAGGCGAAGAGCCGCCCGCCGGACTCGACGGCGTCGGCGAGCAGGCCGCCCGCCGCGGCGACGCTCCCGGACTCCTCTTCCCGGACCCGCCGGAGGAGACCGATCGCGGCGTCGAGGAACTGACCGGCCAGCTTGCTCTCGCTCGTCGAGCTCATGGGCGGCGAAACCTTCCCGGGTACGTACGTCGTGTGGGGCGGTGTGCGGCGCGATGTGCGGCGCGGTGTGCGGCGCGGTGTGTGCCGCGGATCACGTTGCGGTCTGGACCAGTGCCCTGTCAATACGGCCCGGCCAGAGGCCCCCGCACCAGGGCGGAACCGGCTTTTGCCCCTGGCGCGACCCGGTTGTCAGCGGTATGCGTCAGAATTGAGGGCAGGGCCAGCGCACGAGCGAATTCTGAGGGGCACCCATGTCGGGGCTGATTGACACCACTGAGATGTATTTGCGCACCATCCTCGAGCTCGAGGAGGAAGGTGTGGTCCCCATGCGCGCCCGGATCGCCGAGCGGCTCGACCAGAGCGGGCCCACGGTGAGCCAGACGGTCGCGCGCATGGAGCGCGACGGTCTGGTGGCCGTGGCCAGCGACCGTCACCTGGAGCTCACCGAGGAGGGCCGCCGTCTCGCCACCCGCGTGATGCGCAAGCACCGCCTCGCCGAGTGCCTGCTGGTCGATGTGATCGGGCTCGAATGGGAGCAGGTGCACGCCGAGGCGTGCCGCTGGGAGCACGTGATGAGCGAGGCGGTCGAGCGCCGCGTCCTCGACCTGCTCCGCCACCCCACCGAGTCGCCGTACGGCAACCCGATCCCGGGCCTCGAGGAGCTGGGCGAGAAGGACGGCGCGGACCCGTTCCTGGACGAGGGCATGGTGTCCCTCGCCGATCTCGACCCGGGCGCGGAGGGCAAGACGGCCGTGGTGCGCCGCATCGGCGAGCCGATCCAGACGGACGCGCAGCTGATGTACACGCTGCGGCGCGCGGGCGTGCAGCCCGGTGCCGTGGTGAGCGTGACGGAGTCGCCGGGAGGCGTCCTCGTGGGCAGCAGCGGCGAGGCCGCCGAGCTCGCGTCGGACGTGGCGTCGCACGTCTTCGTCGCCAAGCGCTGACGGCGCCCCGGCGCGCGCTGCGCACACCGAGTCCCGCCCGCGGTCAACTGCCGTGACGGCAGGGGAAGTTGTGCGGATCCGGCGGCTTCATAACGGCCAAGATTCAGTGTGCGGAATCGCAGCGCCGGGACGCTTTGCGTGCGAGGCTGTCGCGAGAGGCATATGACCTGAGGGCTCTTGACCGAGTCGGCGCCGGGTCTGGCCGCAGGGCCGGAGAGGGGGGCGGGAGATGCGCCCGTCTGGGGAGTGCGCGAGGTGTGCGGGACACGCGGCGCGCACGGCATACGCGGGGGCTCGTCCGCATGCGCCTGGGGAGCGCGTGCGCGGGGCCGGGACGCGGGCGCCGAGGGCCGGGAACGCTACGCGGGCGCCGGGGGCCAAGAACGCGACGCGGGTGCCGGGGGCCGGAGCAGCAGAGGGCCCCGGCGCCTTGCGGCGCCGGGGCCTGTCCTCCCCTTTGCTGACCCGGAGCCCCGAGCTCTCAGGGTCATTCCCCTCGGACCGTTTTCCCCGATCGGCCCGCCTCCCGTTGAAGATCTCCCCTCGGCCGCGCCGGTCAATCCTTGAGCGGAGTCACACGAACGAGGGGTGTTGGCGCCGGGAAAGGCTGTTTCGAAAGAGAGTTCGATAGCGTGCGGGGGTGCGTGACCGGTCCGGCCGGGGAGCCGGGGCGGAATCAACCCGAGCGGATTCAAGGGGGGTGCCAGGACCCATGGTGCGGCGCATCGACGTGACCGGCACAGGCGGAGTACGCCTGGCTGCCTGGGAGTTCGCGGACCCTCCCAAGACCCGGGAGGCGGAGGGCCCGCCGGGCGGCGTGCTCTTATTGCACGGCCTGATGGGCCGCGCCTCGCACTGGGCGGGCACCGCCCGCTGGCTCTCCGAGCGGCACCGCGCGGTCGCCCTCGACCAGCGGGGCCACGGCCAGAGCGAGAAGCCCCCCGAGGGCCCGTACACCCGTGAGGCGTACGTGGACGACGCGGAGGCCGCCCTCGTCCAGCTCGGCCTCGCCCCCGCCGTCCTCATCGGCCACTCCATGGGCGCCCTCACCGCCTGGCAGCTCGCCGCCCGCCGCCCCGACCTCGTCCAGGGCGTGATCATCTGCGACATGCGCGCGTCGGCGCTCGGCGCCGCGTCCCAGCGGGAGTGGGAGGACTGGTTCAAAGCCTGGCCGGTGCCGTTCGCGACGCTCGCGGACGTCCGCAAGTGGTTCGGCGAGGACGACCCCTGGGTGGAGCGCCCCAACCCCTCGCGCGGCGCGTTCTACGCCGAGGTCATGGCCGAGGGCGCGGACGGCTGGCGCCCCGTCTTCGACCCCGACCACATGCTCAAGTCCCGCGAGACCTGGGTCTACGACGCCCACTGGGACGACCTCGTCCAGGTCCGCTGCCCCGCCCTCGTCGTCCGCGGCCTGGACGGCGAGCTGGGCCGGGCCGAGGCGCAGGAGATGGTGCGGGTGCTGCCCCGGGGCGAGTACGCGGAGGTGGCGGACGCGGGCCACCTCGTCCACTACGACCAGCCGGAGGGCTGGCGCGCGGCGATCGAGCCGTTCCTGGACGGGGTCCTCACCGGGTGAGAGCTCTTGGGTGGGGCGCCGCCCCGGGGGCTTCGCCCCGGACCCCCTTGTCGCGCTCCGCGCTCATCCTCAAACGCCGGACGGGCTGAACAGTTCCCCCGGCCTCATGGACTCAGGCGCTCCACTCGCCAGCCCCGCCCCGCCCCCTCCTCCCGCACGTACCGCAACCGGTCATGCAGCCGGTTGCTCCTGCCCTGCCAGAACTCCACCGTCTCCGGCACCACCCGGAAGCCGCCCCAGTGCGGGGGCGCCGGGACCTGTTCGCCCTCGGGGTAGCGGGACGCCAACTCGGCGTAGGAGGCGTCGAGTTCGGCGCGGGAGGCGATGACCGTCGACTGGGCGCTGGCCCAGGCGCCGAGCTGGGAGCCGTGCGGGCGGCTGCGGAAGTAGCGGACCGTCTCGTCGCGGCCGATGCGGGCCGCCGTGCCCGTCACGATGACCTGGCGCTGCATCGGGTGCCATGGGAAGAGCAGTGCGATGTACGGGTTCGCGGCGAGCTCGCGGGCCTTGCGGGACTCGTAGTTGGTGTAGAAGACGAAGCCGCCGGCGCCGTCGCGGTCGTACCCCTTCAGGAGCACCGTGCGCGAGCTCGGGCGGCCCTCGGCGTCGGCGGTGGAGACGACCATCGCGTTGGGCTCGCGCAGCGCCCCGGACGGGCCCGCGGCCTCGGCCGCGGCCTCCTCGAACCAGCGCGTGAACTGCGTCATCGGGTCGCCGGGAAGATCGTCCTCGGCGAGGCCCTCGGCGGCGTACTGCTCGCGCATGGCGGCGACGTCGGCAGCGGGCACGGTGAAGTCGGGTGCGCGATCGGTCACGCCGTCATCTTGCCGCATGCGCACGGGCAGTCGGCGGGGTCTGAAACACCTCGGAGAGGTGACATGTGGCACTGAGTGCCGCGAACCATCGCCAACGCAGGCGCCAGCAGATATCGTCCTGCTTCCGCTCCGGTTGGGTGACCACCAGCCGCGCGGGGCATCACCGGGGTGAGCGAACGGACCGCGAGTCGCCCGAGTCGAGAGTGACGAGACCGCGTAACCGCCCGTGAAGCACCCCCTGCTGACACATGGTCAAAGCTCAAGGGTCACAGCTGCCACAGCCGCCCCCCGTCGCACACATCATGAGGAGCCGCCTGATGTCCGACTTCGTACCCGGACTTGAGGGAGTCATCGCGTTCGAGACGGAGATCGCCGAACCGGATAAGGAAGGCGGTGCGCTCCGCTATCGCGGCGTCGACATCGAGGACCTGGTGGGCCACGTCTCCTTCGGGAACGTCTGGGGCCTGCTCGTCGACGGCGCCTTCAACCCCGGGCTGCCGCCCGCCGAGCCGTTCCCGATCCCGGTCCACTCCGGCGACATCCGCGTCGACGTCCAGTCGGCCCTGGCCATGCTCGCCCCCGTGTGGGGCCTGCGCCCGCTTTTGGACATCGACGAGGCGCAGGCCCGCGACGACCTCGCCCGGGCCGCCGTCATGGCGCTGTCGTACGTCGCCCAGTCGGCGCGCGGTCAGGGGCTGCCGATGGTGCCGCAGCGCGAGATCGACAAGGCCGAGACCGTCGTCGAACGGTTCATGAAGCGGTGGCGCGGGGAGCCCGACCCCAAACACGTCCAGGCCGTCGACGCGTACTGGACGTCGGCCGCCGAACACGGCATGAACGCCTCGACGTTCACGGCGCGCGTCATCGCCTCCACGGGGGCGGACGTGGCGGCGGCGCTCAGCGGGGCGGTGGGCGCGATGTCCGGCCCGCTGCACGGCGGCGCCCCGTCCCGGGTCCTCGGCATGATCGAGGAGATCGAGCGCTCCGGGGACGCGGTGGCGTACGTGAAGCGCGCCCTGGACAAGGGCGAGCGGCTCATGGGCTTCGGGCACCGGGTGTACCGGGCGGAGGACCCGCGGGCGCGGGTGCTGCGGCGGACGGCGCGGGAGCTGGGCGCGCCGCGCTTCGAGGTGGCGGAGGCGCTGGAGAAGGCCGCCCTCGACGAGCTGCACGCACGCCGTCCCGACCGGGTGCTCGCCACCAACGTGGAGTTCTGGGCGGCGATCGTCCTCGACTTCGCGGAGGTGCCGGCGCACATGTTCACGTCGATGTTCACGTGCGCCAGGACCGCGGGCTGGTCGGCGCACATCCTTGAGCAGAAGCGGACGGGGCGGCTGGTGCGGCCCTCGGCGCGGTATGTGGGGCCCGGCTCCCGGAACCCGCAGGACATCGAGGGGTTCGCGGACATCGCGGGCCGCTGACACGCGCGGGCATGGCACGGCGCCCCCGGTCCGCGAAGGACCGGGGGCGCCGCTGTGTGGAGGCGCCCGCTAGCCGCAGGGGATCACGTAGCGGACGGGGTTCCAGTCGCCGTGGGCGTCGTAGCTGAACGCACGCGGCGTCTTGTAGATCATGGTGCCGCTGGGGTTGTACATCCGGGCCCGGCGGCTCTCCTGGTTGCGGGTCTGGTCGTTGATCCACGAACCGCCCCGGCCCCAGGTGGACACGTAATACCTGGTCCCGCACGTGTACATCAAGATCTCGTCCCCGGTGTAGCTGTCACCGCGGTACGCACAGAAGTAGTGGGACACCCCCGCACGCAGGCAGGGGCTGACGGCGACGCGCGTCCCCTTGCCCGAGGCGAAGTCGCGCGGGTGGGCCTCGCCCTTCAGGGCGACGAGGATCTCCCCCTTGCCGCCGAGGTCGATCTTGTTGAGCGCGACCTGGGTCCCGCCCGTCTTCGCCAGATAGCCGTCCACCTTCGCCTGCAGCGCCGTGGTCTGCGCACTGGTCAGGTGCGCGGACTCGGCCTGTGCGGCGAAGCGTGCCGAGGCCGGGGCCGCCGGACCCGCCTGGGCCGAGGCCACGCCCGTGCCGAGCATCAGCAACGCACCTGCGGCCGCGACGGCGACGCGGCCCTTCGTGACTGCCATGTGTTTCCCCCTGGGTCTTCGCGGATCTCCGCTGAAGCCGCCGCCCTTCGCGGCGCCCTCAGAAAGTGCCAGCGGGGGAAAGTCACTTCGTCCACCCAGGAGTTGAGCCGGGGTAAACCTTCGCGGTAAACGCTACGGATTACGGTGGTTTCGGCCAAGAACGCCGTCGAGGATCGACGTCCACTGCGCCACCACCCGCTCCCGCCGCGCCCCGTCGTCGGTGAGGAGGTTCGCGAGGCCGAGGCCCCGCGCCATGTCCAGGAAGCCCTGGATGGTCTCCCGGACCCCGGGGACCGACTCGTCCGCGCCGAGGAGCTCCACCGCCATGCGGTGCGTCTCACGGCCCACCCGGGTCTCCAACTCCCGTACGCGGTCACTGAGTTGCTGTTCGTTCGACGCCGCCACCCACAGGTGGAGGGCCGCCCGGAACAGGGGGCCCGTGAACAGGTCGACCAGGCCCGCGACCACCGCGGCCCGGTCCTGGGCCACAAGCGCCCGCAGCGCACCCGACCGCTGTTCGGCGACGTATTCGACCGCCGCCGTGAACAGGTCCTCCCGCGTGGGGAAGTGGTGCTGGGCGGCGCCCCGCGAGACGCCCGCCCGCTCCGCCACCACGGTCACCGTCGACCCCGCCCAGCCGTGCTCGGCCAGGCACGCCACCGCGGCCTCCAGCAGGCGCTGGCGCGTGGCCCGGCTGCGGTCCTGCTTCGGGCCCCGGTCGGCGCCCCGGTCCGCGGCGGTCACAGCACCCATGGAGGCTCCCGTCGTTCGAGGAACGCCGTCATGCCCTCCTGGGCCTCCGCCGAGCCGAAGAGCCGGGCGGAGAGGGCGATGAGGTCGTCCGTGTGGTGGTCGAATGCGTCCAGAACCTTAGCCGTGACCAGCTTCTTCGTCTCGGCCAGGGCCCGTGGGGCGGACCTGCGCAGGCCGTCCAGTACGGGTGCCAGGGCCACGTCGACGTCCTCGGAGGCCGCCGTGATCAGGCCGATCCGCGCCGCCTCCACCGCGTCGAACCGCTCCCCCGTGAGGGCGTACCGGTCCAGCGCGCGGGGCGATACGCGGGGCAGCAGCGGCATCGAGATCACCGCGGGCGCCACTCCGATCCGTACCTCCGTGAGCGCGAACGACGCCCCGGCCCCCGCCACCGCGATGTCGCACGCCCCGACCAGGCCGAGGCCGCCCGCCCTGACGTGGCCGGCCACCCGCGCCACCACCGGCCTGGGCAGCGCCACGATCTGCCGGAGCAGCGCCACGAAGGCACGCGGGTCGGGCGGGTCCCGCAGGTCGGCGCCGGAACAGAACGTCGACCCGGTGTGGGTGAGCAGCACCGCGCGGGTGTCGGAGTCCTTGGCCCGGCTCTCGAACACTTCGGTCAGGGCGCCCACCAGGTCGGCGGAGAGGGCGTTCCGGTTGGCGGGGGCGTCCAGCGTGACGGTGACGATGCCGCGCTGCGGCGAGGAGACAGTGAGGGTCATGGGGTCAGCCACCTTCGGTCGGCTTGCGCCACTTCAGTACGACTTCGGCAGGCCGAGGGACTGGTGCGAGACATAGTTGAGGATCATTTCGCGGCTCACCGGCGCGATCCGCGCCACCCGCGACGCCACGATCAGCGAGGCCAGGCCGAACTCCTTCGTCAGGCCGTTGCCGCCGAGTGTGTGCACCGCCTGGTCGACGGCTTTCACACAGGCGTCGGCCGCCGCGAGCTTCGCCATGTTGGCCGCCTCGCCCGCGCCCATGTCGTCCCCGGCGTCGTACAGGAGGGCCGCCTTGTGCATCATCAGGCGGGCCAGCTCCAGGTCGATGTGGGCCTGGGCGAGGGGGTGGGCGATCGCCTGGTGGGCGCCGATGGGGGCCTTCCAGACGGTGCGCTCCTTCGCGTACTCGACGGCGCGCTGCAGCGCGTACCGGCCCATGCCCACCGAGAACGCCGCCGTCATGATGCGCTCGGGGTTCAGTCCCGCGAAGAGCTGGAGCAGGCCCGCGTCCTCGTCGCCGACCAGCGCCGAGGCCGGGAGGCGCACATCGTCGAGGACCAGCTCGAACTGCTTCTCCGGGGCCTGGAGTTCCATGGGGATCCGGTTGCGCTGGAAGCCCTCCGCGTCGCGCGGGACGATGAAGAGGCAGGGCTTGAGGCTGCCGGTGCGGGCGTCCTCGGTGCGGCCCACGATCAGGGTGGCGTCCGCGATGTCGACGCCCGACACGAAGACCTTGCGGCCGGTCAGCAGCCAGTCCGCGCCGTCGCGGCGGGCCGTGGTGGTGATGCGGTGCGAGTTGGAGCCGGCGTCCGGCTCGGTGATCCCGAAGGCCATCGTGCGCGAGCCGTCGGCCAGGCCCGGCAGCCACTCCCGCTTCTGCTCCGCCGTGCCGAAGCGGGAGATCACCGTCCCGCAGATCGCGGGCGACACGACCATCATCAGCAGCGGGCTGCCCGCCGCCCCCAACTCCTCCAGGACAATGGCGAGTTCGGCTATGCCCGCACCCCCGCCGCCGTACTCCTCCGGCAGGTTCACGCCCAGATAGCCGAGCTTCGCCGCCTCCGCCCACAGCTCGTCGGGGTGGGCCCCGGCCTGGACGACCTTGGTCATGTAGTCGCGGCCGTAGCGCTTGCCGAGGGCGGCGACGGCGGCGCGCAGCGCCTGGTGCTCTTCGGTTTCGAGGACGGTGCTCAGGGCGGTGCTCATGCGGGCTTCTCCTCCGTGACAGCGTCGGCGACGTCGGCATCCGCGACGTCCACGACAGCGAGCAGGGCGCCGACCTCGACCTGGCGGCCGGGGGCGGCGTGCAGGGCGGTGAGCGTGCCGGAGGCGGGAGCGGTGACGCGGTGCTCCATCTTCATGGCCTCCAGCCAGAGCAGCGGCTGCCCGGCGGTGACCGGGGAGCCTTCGGTGAGTCCCTCGGCGACGCGGACGACGGTGCCGGGCATGGGGGCGAGCAGGGAGCCGGGGGCGGTCTGCTCGCTGGGGTCGGTGAAGCGGGGCAGGGCGGTGAGGGTGACGCCCCCGGACGCGCCCCCGACGTACACCCGGTCGCCGTCGCCGTACGCGGAGACCGCGAACTTCCGCCGCACGCCCGCCACTTCGAGCACGACGAGCTCACGGCTCGCGCTGACCACGCGGACGCCGTCGGCCGCCAGGCCCTCGCGGGTGTGCCGGTAGCGGGCCTCGTGCTCGGTGCCGTCGGGCTCGGTGCGGTAGCGCTTGACCTGGTCCTGCGAGGGCAGGTTGCGCCAGCCGCCGAAGCGGGAGCGGCCATGTGCGTCGGCGAGGGCGGCGGCCAGCGGCGCGTACGGGTCCGTCTCGCGGCTCGTCAGCTCGGGCAGGTTGCGGTCGTAGAAGCCGGTGTCGGTGCCGCCCGCCGTGAACTCGGGGTGCCGCAGCGACCGTACGAGCAGGTCGCGGTTGGTGACGGGGCCGTGCACCACGGTCCGCTCCAGGGCGCCCGCGAGTCTGCGGACGGCCTCCGCGCGGGTCGGGGCGTGCGCGACGGCCTTGGCGAGCATCGCGTCGTAGTGGACGCCGATGGTGTCGCCGGACGCGTAACCGGTGTCCAGGCGCACCCCTTGCGGCACCTCGAGGCGGTGCAGCGTGCCGGTCTGCGGCGCCCATCCGGAGGCAGGGTCCTCCGCGTACAGGCGGGCCTCCACGGCGTGCCCGCGCGGCTCGGGCCGCTCGGCGGGCAGCGGCTCGCCCTCGGCGACCTGGAGCTGGAGCGCGACCAGGTCGACCCCGAACACGGCTTCCGTCACGGGGTGTTCGACCTGGAGCCGGGTGTTCATCTCCAGGAAGTGCGCGCGTCCGCCGGCGACGAGGAACTCCACGGTGCCCGCGCCCCGGTAGCCGGTGGCACGGGCCGCCCGCACCGCCAACTCATCGAGCTCGGCGGCGAGTCCGGGGCCAAGGCCCGGCGCCGGGGCCTCCTCGATCACCTTCTGGTGGCGCCGTTGCAGCGAGCAGTCCCGGGTGCCGAGCGCCCACACCGTCCCGTGCGCGTCGGCCATGATCTGCACCTCGACGTGGCGGCCGCCCTCGAGGTACGGCTCGACGAAGACCTCCCCGTCCCCGAAGGCGCTCGCGGCCTCGGCCCGCGCGGCCGCCAACTCCTCGTCCAGAGCCTTGAGTTCACGCACGACGCGCATGCCGCGCCCGCCGCCGCCCGACGCCGCCTTCACGAGCACCGGCAGGTCGGACTCGCCCACCTCGCCCAGGGGCGCGATACCCATGAGCTCCTTGGCGCGCGTCTTGGACGCCATCGCCTCGATCGCCTCCGGTGGCGGACCGACCCAGGTCAGGCCCGCGTCGATGACGGACCGGGCGAAGTCGGCGTTCTCGGAGAGGAAGCCGTAGCCGGGGTGGACCGCGTCGGCGCCCGCGGCCTGGGCGGCCTTCACGATCAGCTCGCCGCGCAGATACGTGTCCGAGGGCGCCGCACCGGGCAGCCGTACCGCCGCATCCGCCTCCCGCACGTGCAGGGCGTCGGCGTCGGCATCGGAGTGGACGGCGACGGTGGCGATGCCGAGCTCACGGCAGGTGCGGAAGACGCGGCAGGCGATCTCGCCCCGGTTGGCCACCAACAGGGAAGTAATCATGGGGAGTTCCTCAGCACGGTGGTGGTCATCAGCACAGTGGTGGTCATGGGGGGTTACATCCTGAAGACGCCGAAGCCGCCGCGCGCGCCCTCGTAGGGGGCCGTGTGGATCACGGACAGGCACAGGCCGAGGACGGTGCGGGTGTCGCGGGGGTCGATGACCCCGTCGTCGTAGAGCCGCCCGGACAGGAACGTCGGCAGGGACTCGGCCTCGATCTGCTGCTCCACCATGGCGCGAAGGCCCGCGTCTGCCTCGTCGTCGTAGGGCTGCCCCTTGGCGGCCGCCGAGGCACGGGCGACGATCGACAGGACGCCCGCGAGCTGCTGCGGCCCCATGACGGCGGACTTCGAGCTCGGCCAGGAGAAGAGGAAGCGCGGGTCGTACGCCCGCCCGCACATCCCGTAGTGCCCGGCCCCGTAGGAGGCCCCCATGAGCACGGACAGATGCGGCACCCGCGAGTTCGAGACCGCGTTGATCATCATGGCGCCGTGCTTGATGATGCCGCCCTGCTCGTACTCCTTGCCGACCATGTAGCCGGTGGTGTTGTGCAGGAAGAGCAGCGGAATGTCCCGCTGGTTCGCCAACTGGATGAACTGGGCGGCCTTCTGGGACTCCTCGCTGAACAGCACACCCTGGGCATTGGCGAGGATCCCGATGGGGTAGCCGTGCAGCTCGGCCCAGCCCGTGACGAGTGAGCTCCCGTACAGCGGCTTGAACTCGTCGAAGTCGGAGCCGTCGACGATGCGCGCGACGACCTCGCGCGGATCGAAGGGGATCTTCAGGTCTCCGGGGACGATGCCGAGGAGCTCGTCGGCGTCGTACTTCGGCTCGACGACGCCCGCCGGGTCCGGATCGGCGTACGCCTTGCGCCAGTTGAGGCGGGAGACGACGCGGCGGGCCTGGCGCAGCGCGTCCTGCTCGTCCACCGCCAGATAGTCGGCGAGGCCCGACGTACGGGCGTGCATCTCGGCGCCGCCCAGCGACTCGTCGTCGCTCTCCTCGCCGGTGGCCATCTTCACCAGCGGCGGACCGCCGAGGAAGACCTTGGCGCGCTCCTTGACCATGATGACGTGGTCGCACATCCCCGGGACGTACGCGCCCCCGGCCGTCGAGTTCCCGAAGACCACGGCGACGGTCGGGATCCCGGCGGCCGAGGACTGCGTGAGGTGCTTGAAGAGCGCCCCGCCCGGGATGAAGATCTCCTTCTGTGAGGGCAGGTCGGCGCCCCCGGACTCCACGAGGTGGATGGACGGCAGCCGGTTGGCGTGCCCGATCTCGTGCGAGCGGAACGCCTTCTTCAGCGTCCACGGGTTGCTGGCCCCGCCGCGCACCGTCGGGTCGTTGGCGGTGATCAGGCACTCCACGCCCTCGACGACCCCGATGCCGGTGACCATGGAGGCCCCCACCGGGTAGTCGCTGCCCCAGGCGGCCAGCGGCGACAGCTCCAGGAACGGCGTATCGGGGTCGAGCAGCAGCTCGATCCGCTCCCGGGCGAGCAACTTCCCCCGCTTGCGGTGCCGTTGGACGTACTTCTCACCCCCGCCCGCCAACGCCTTGTCCTGCTCGGCGGCCAGCTCGGCGAGCTTGGCGAGCATGGCCTCGCGGTGGGCGGTGTGGTCGGGGTCGGCGGGGTCGAGGGCGGTCGCGAGCACGGTCACAGCAGAACCTCCGGTATGTCCAGGTGGCGGGAGCGCAGCCACTCCCCCACCCCCTTCGCCTGCGGATCGAACCGCGCCTGCGCCGCGACGCCCTCGCCCAGCAGGCCCGTCACGACGAAGTTGAGGGCGCGGAGGTTGGGCAGCACATGGCGTTCGACGGGCAACTCCGCAGCCTCCGGCAGGAGTTCACGGAAGCGCTGTACCGTCAGTTCGTGGGCCAGCCAGCGCCACGCCTCGTCCGTGCGCACCCACACCCCGACATTGGCGTCGCCCCCCTTGTCCCCGCTGCGCGCGCCCGCGACGAGGCCGAGGGGTGCGCGGCGGGTGGGTCCGGGCTCCAGCCGCCGCGGCAGCCCGGGGAGTTCAGGTCTCTCGTCCCGTACGGGAACGGGGGCCCCGTCCGGGACCACGACCCGCTCCCCGTCCGGCAGCACCGCCACCTGCTCCACGCCCTCCCGCTCCACATACGCGGCCTCGAAGACCCCGTACGGCGCGCCCTTCCCCGGCGGCGCCGTCACATGGAAGCCCGGGTAGGAGGCGAGGGCCAGCTCGATGGCGGCGCCGCTGAGGGTGCGGCCCACCACGTCGGGGTCGGGGTCGCGGACGACCAGGCGGAGCAGCGCGCTGGCGGTCTCCTCCGTGGGGGCGTCGGCCCGGTCGGTCCGTGCGAGCTCCCAACGCACTTCGCTCGGGCGGGACTTGGCGCGGTCGAGGGCGTCCTCGATCTGCTCGCGCACCAGCGCGGCCTTGGCGTCGATGTCGAGCCCGGTGAGGACGAACACGACCTCGTTGCGGTGGCCGCCGATGCGGTTGAGGCCGACCTTGAGGGTCGGGGGCGGGGCCTCGCCGCGCACTCCGGAGACGCGGACGCGGTCGGGCCCCTCCTGCGTGAGGGTCACGGTGTCGAGGCGGGCGGTGACGTCCGGCCCGGCATACCGTGCGCCCTGCGTCTCGTAGAGGAGCTGCGCGGTGACGGTGCCGATGTCGACGAGGCCGCCGGTGCTGTCGTGCTTGGTGACGACGCAGGAGCCGTCGTCCTGGATCTCGGCGAGGGGGAAGCCGGGGCGCCGCACGTCGTGGCCCGTGAAGTGGGCGTAGTTGCCGCCGGTGGCCTGGGTGCCGCACTCCAGGATGTGCCCGGCGACGACGGCGCCCGCGAGCCGGTCGAGGTCGTCGGGCGCCCAGCCGAAGTGCCAGGACGCGGGCCCGGTGACGAGCGCGGCGTCGGTGACGCGCCCGGTCACCACGACGTCGGCCCCGGCCCGCAGACAGGCGGCGATGCCCTCACCCCCGAGGTAGGCGTGCGCGGTGAGCGCGCCGGGGAAGCGGGCGCCGAGGTCCCCGCCCTCGACGTGCGCGACCCGCACGCCGAGTCCGAGCCGCCCCGCCAACTCCCGTACGGCGTCGGCCAGTCCACCGGGGTGGAGGCCGCCCGCGTTGGCGACGATGCGCACCCCGCGCTCCTGGGCGAGCCCGAGGCACTCCTCCAGCTGCCGCAGAAAGGTCTTGGCGTACCCGAGCGAGGGGTCGCGCAGCCGGTCCCGCCCGAGGATCAGCATGGTGAGCTCGGCGAGGTAGTCACCGGTGAGGACGTCGAGGGGGCCGCCGGTCAGCATCTCGCGCATGGCGTCGAAGCGGTCGCCGTAGAAGCCGGAGGCGTTGCCGATGCGGAGGGCCCGGCCGGCCGGGGAGCCGCTCATCGTGCGGCACCCTTCGGGGGCCTGCCCGCACCGGGCGGGCCCGCGAACGCCTGCGCGATGTCCAGCCACCGGTCGGCGTCGGGGCCTTCGGCCCGTACCGCCAGGTCATCACGGTGCGCCCGCTGGGTGGCGAGCAGGCAGAAGTCGAGCGCGGGCCCGGTCACCCGCTGGGCCGCGTCGTCGGGCCCGAAGGTCCACAACGCCCCCGAGGGAGCCGTGAGTTCGATGCGGAAGTCGGCGTCGGGAGCTTCCAGCCCCCGCAGCCCGAAGGCGAAGTTCCGGGCCCGTACGGCGATCCGCGCCACATGCCGGAGCCGGTCGGTGGCCCGGCGCTCGACCCCGAGCGCGTCCGCCACGTCCTGGCCGTGCGCCCAGGTCTCCATGAGCCGCCCGGTCGCCATGGACGCGGCGGACATGGGCGGCCCGAACCACGGGAAGCGCGTCCCGGCGGGCGCTTCGTGCAGCGCCCGCCCCAGCGCCGCACGCCCGGTCCGCCACTGCTCCAGGAGCGCGGCGGGCCCCCGTCGTACGAACGTCTCGGCGCCGTCGTCGACGAAGGAATCGGGGTTGGCCAGCGCCTTCTCGACCTCGCCGTGGAAGGCGTCGGCGTCGGTGAGGGCGTACCAGGCGGCTCGGTCGGTCCAGGCGAGATGGGCGATCTGGTGGGCGACCGTCCACCCCTCGGCGGGCGTCGCACGCGCCCACTTCTCCTCCGCCAACTCTCCTACGAGCTGGTCGAGTTCCTCGCTCTCATCGCGCAGATCACCGAAGACGGGCAGGACGTCGGACACGGAGCGCTCCCCTCAGGGCACGGCGGCATGCCGGGGAGCATGGCAGCGCTCATAGAAACAAGCAAGCGTGCTTGGATTATTTTTCGGACAGCGCTTCGGGCGCCCCGCGCCCCACCTGCGTCCGCACCGCCCCCATGCTCGCCGCGATGACCAGCGCGATCGCCAGGGCCTCGACGAGGGAGAGGGACTGACTGAGGACCAGGAACCCGGCGAGCGCCGCGATGGCCGGTTCCAGACTCATCATGATCGCGAAGGTGGAGGCGGGCAGCCGCCGCAGCGCGAGGAGTTCGAGGGTGTACGGGAGGACGGAGGAGAGCACCGCGACCGCCGCACCGAGCCCGATGGTGGACGGCACGGCCAGCTTCGAGCCCGCCTCGGCGATGCCCAGGGGCAGCGAGAGCACAGCCGCGACGGCCATGGCGAGCGCGAGCCCGTCCGCCTGCGGGAACCGCCGTCCCGTACGGGCGCTGAAGACGATGTACGCGGCCCACAGCGCACCCGCGCCGAGCGCGCACGCGACGCCCACCGGGTCGAGGTCGCCGAAGCCGCCACCGCCCCCGCCGAGCAGGAAGACGCCGCCGAGCGCGAGCGCGGCCCACAGGGCGTTGACGGCGCGGCGCGAGGCGATCACGGAGAGGGCGAGCGGGCCGAGCACCTCGAAGGTGACGGCGACGCCGAGCGGGATGCGGGCGGCGGCCTGGTAGAAGATCATGTTCATCCCGCCCATGACGACGCCGAAGGCGACGACGGTGCCCCAGTCCGCGCGGGAGTGCCCGCGCAGCTTCGGCCGGCAGACCACGAGCAGCACGACCGCCGCGGCCACGAGCCGCAGCGTGACCACGCCGACGGCCCCGGCGCGCGGCATCAGGCTCACCGCGAGGGCGCCGCCGAACTGGACGGAGACGCAGCCCGCGAGGACGAGGCCGACGGGGCCGAGGGAGCCCCGGCGGGCGGGGGCCCCGCCCGCCGCGGCGACCGGCCCCGCGACTTCGGGCTGCACGACGGCAGGGGCCTCGACCGAGGCCGGTCCGGCCTGCTCCATACCCGAGACGTTCACTTCTGAGCCTTCCGCGCCGTCATGGTCTACGATCCTGTACTCAGCAATCCAAGCTACTGGACTCCGACAGGATTGTTAACCCTTTTTGGAGCTTACGACTCGCCCCCGTCGAGCCGCTCGGCAATAACCTCCGCGAGGTGCCGCCCCCGCACCCCGCCGAGCTGTTCCAGCTGGGTCCGGCACGAGAAGCCGTCCGCCAGGACGACGGCGTCACCGTCGGCGGCCGCCCGCACCGAGGGCAGCAGCTGCTCCTCCGCGCAGGCCACCGACACCTCGTAGTGCCCGTCCTCGAAGCCGAAGTTGCCCGCGAGCCCGCAGCATCCGCCGCTCAACTCCCCGTCGATACCGGCCCGTTCACGCAGCCTCCGCTCGGCCCCGTCCCCCAGCACCGCGTGCTGGTGACAGTGGGTCTGGCCGACGGCGGGCCGCCCCACCGCCGGGGGCCGCCAGTCGGGGGCGTACTCCTCCAGGGTCTGCGCGAACGTCCTGACCCGGGCCGCGAGTTGATGGGCGCGCGGGTCGTCGGCGCCGAGCAGCTCGACGAGGTCGGACTTGAGGGCGGCCCCGCAGCTCGGCTCCAGGACGACGAGGGGCGCGTCCGAGTCGAGCAGCGGGGCGAGCCGGTCGAGGGTGCGGCGCAGGACGGCGCGGGCGCGGTCGAGCTGGCCCGTGGAGACATACGTCAGCCCGCAGCAGACGTCCCCCGGCGGCACCACGGGCCGCAGCCCCGCCGCCTCCAGGACCCGCACGGCGGCCCGCCCGACGGAGGGCGCGAGGTGGTCGGTGAAGGTGTCGGGCCAGACGACCACGGTGGTGCCCACCGCCACCCCCTGGTCCCGTTCCCGCCGCTTCCGCGCCCTCTCCCGCTCCGCGAACCACCCCCGGAAGGTCTCGGGCGCGAGCCACGGAATGTCCCGCTCCCGCGCGATCCCCCCGGCCCGCTTGGCGAGCCGCGCCAACACCCCCACCCGGGCCAGGGAGTTGGCGAGCCGTGCCGCACGGGTCCGGGAGGCGAGGCGCAGCCACAGCGGCAGCCAGCCCATCGCGTAGTGCGCGGCGGGCCTGCGCCGCGCACCGGGCCCGTCGTAGTAGTGGTGCAGGAACTCCGCCTTGTACGTGGCCATGTCGACGCCCACGGGACAGTCGGACCTGCACCCCTTGCAGGACAGACACAGGTCGAGGGCGCCCCGGACCTCCTCCGACCGCCAGCCGTCCGTGATCACGTCCCCGGCCAGCATCTCGTGCAGCAGCCGGGCCCGCCCGCGCGTGGAGTGCTCCTCGGCGCCGGTGGCCCGGAAGGACGGACACATGACCGAGCTGCTGCCGGAACTGACGGCGTCCGTACGGCACTTGGCGACCCCGACGCACCGCCGCACGGCCGCCCCGAAGTCCCCGCCGTCGTGCGGATAGCCGAAGGCGACAGGAACGGGTTCGCGCGGCAGAACCGCGAAGCGTAGGTTCTCGTCGAGGCGCGCGGGCCGCACCAGCATCCCCGGGTTGAGCAGATCACCCGGGTCCCACACGCCCTTGACCTGCTCGAAGAGCCGCACCATCTCCGTCCCGTACATCTTCGGCAGCAGCTCGGCCCGCGCCTGCCCGTCCCCGTGCTCACCGGACAGGGAGCCCCCATGCGCGACAACGACATCGGCGAGCTCTTCGGAGAACTTCCGGAATCGCGCGACGCCCTCCCGGCTCATCAGATCGAAGTCGATCCGCACATGGATGCAGCCGTCCCCGAAGTGCCCGTACGGCGTCCCGCGCAGCCCGTGCTCCCGCAACAGCTCCCGGAAGTCCCGCAGATACGCGCCGAGTTCGGCGGGCGGCACGGCGCAGTCCTCCCACCCGGGCCACGCCTCGCTCCCGTCGGGCATGCGCGTCGCGGTCCCGCTCGCGTCCTCGCGTACCCGCCACAGGGCGCGCTGCCCCGCCGGGTCGGTGACGACGACGGCGTCCACGGCGTCGGCGGCCCGTACGATCGCCTCGGCCCGCGTCCGCGCCTCCCCCGGGTCCCCGCCCCCGACCTCCACGAAGAGCCAGGCCCCGCCCCTGGGCAGATCCCGCGCACCCTTCACGAGGTCGGCGGCCATGCCTTCGACCGTGAGCGGCCCGTGCGGAAGCAGCCCCGCGGCCGCCTGGGCCGCCGCGCTCTCGTCGGCGTACCCGAGGACGGCCAGGGCCCGCGCGCGGGGCGCCTCGACGAGCCCGACGACGGCTTCGGTGAGCACGCCGAGCGTCCCTTCCGAGCCGCAGAAGGCGCGAGCGAGATCAACACCGTTCTCGGGCAGCAAGGCATCCAGCGCATACCCGGAGATCCGCCGGGGCAGCTCGGGAAACCCGGTCCGCAGCAGCGCGAGCCGCTCGTCCACGAGGGCGCGCAGCCCGTCCCGCAGCCGCCCGTCCGGCAGCCCGTCCCACCCCTGCCCGAGCCGCACCACTTCCCCGGCGGCGGTGCGGACCTCGACCTCCCGCACATTGTCGGCGGTGGTGCCCCAGGCCACGGAGTGCGAGCCGCAGGAGTTGTTGCCGATCATCCCGCCGAGGGTGCAGCGGCTGTGCGTGGACGGATCGGGCCCGAAGGTGAGCCCGAACTTTCCGGCCGCGCCCCGCAGTTGATCGAGGATGACCCCCGGCTGGACGACGGCGGTACGGGCTTCGGGGTCGATCCCGAGGATCCGGTCCATGTGCCGGGTGAAGTCGAGGACCACGCCGGTCCCGGTGGCCTGCCCCGCGATGGAGGTCCCGGCCCCGCGCGCCACGACGGGCACTCCTTGCTCCCGGCAGACCCCGAGCACGGCTTCCACGTCCCCGGCGTCCTTCGGGGCGACGATCCCGAGGGGCACTCTCCGGTAGTTGGACGCGTCCATGGTGTAGAGAGCCCGGTCGCGGGCTCCGAACTCGATGTCTCCTCGGATCCCGGCGCCCCGCAGGGCGCGCTCCAGCTCATGAGTCAGCCCTTGAGTCATACGTCCCAGCATGCTCGCTCTAGGTCTCGGCAACTCGCAGAGCAACGGGTGGGCGGGTGGGAGAACTCCGCCGCGAAGCGGCAGTCCTGTAAAAGGGAGCCCCCGTGAGACCCGTCTCGCAAGATGGAACCCCAGCACAGACCCCCTCCAGCAGCAGCTACGCTGCGTCCCGTGGCTGAGATCCGTATTCCCGCTGACATCAAGCCCGCCGACGGCCGTTTCGGCGCGGGCCCCTCCAAGGTGCGGACCGAGGCGCTGGACGCCCTGGCCGCCACCGGTGCCTCCCTCCTTGGCACGTCCCACCGCCAGGCCCCGGTCAAGAACCTCGTGGGCAAGGTCCGCGACGGCGTACGCGACCTGTTCCAGCTCCCCGAGGGCTACGAGGTGATCCTCGGCAACGGCGGCTCGACCGCGTTCTGGGACATCGCGACGCACGGCCTGATCGAGAACAAGTCGCAGCACCTCACGTTCGGCGAGTTCTCCTCCAAGTTCGCGAAGGCCGCCAAGCTGGCGCCGTGGCTCGCGGAGCCCACCGTCATCAGCTCGGACCCGGGCACGCACCCGGAGCCGCAGGCCGAGGCCGGCGTCGACGTCTACGCCTTCACGCACAACGAGACCTCGACGGGCGTCGCGGCGCCGATCAAGCGCGTCGAGGGCGCCGACGCCGGGTCCCTCGTCCTGGTGGACGCCACGTCCGGCGCGGGCGGCCTGCCGGTCGACGTCGCCGAGACGGACGTGTACTACTTCGCGCCGCAGAAGTCCTTCGCCTCCGACGGCGGCCTGTGGATCGGTGTCTTCTCCCCGGCCGCGATCGAGCGCGCCGAGCGGATCCACGCGTCCGGCCGCCACGTCCCGGAGTTCTTCTCGCTGCCCACGGCGATCGACAACTCCCGCAAGAACCAGACGTACAACACCCCGGCCCTCGCCACGCTCTTCCTCCTCGGCGAGCAGCTGGAGTGGATGAACAGCCAGGGCGGCCTCGACTTCACGACGTCCCGTACGAAGGACTCCTCCACCCGCCTGTACTCGTGGGCCGAGGATTCCAAGCACGCGACGCCCTTCGTCACCGACGCGGCCAAGCGCTCGCAGGTCATCGGCACCATCGACTTCGCCGACGACATCGACGCGGCCGCGGTCGCCAAGGCCCTGCGCGCCAACGGCATCGTCGACACCGAGCCGTACCGCAAGCTGGGCCGCAACCAGCTGCGCGTGGCAATGTTCCCGGCGATCGACCCGGCGGACGTCGAGGCACTCACGAAGTGCATCGACTACGTGATCGAGAACCTCTAGCCGTCAGTCGTACGGAGATGGGGCGCCCACAAGCCACTGTGGGCGCCCCCTCCACGTATGCACGGCAAACCTCTCAGCGGCTCAACGACTCAGCCGCTCAACGGCTCAGCGGCTCAACGCCTTGAACCTCCGCACGGCGAGCGGCAGAAAGGCGAGGGTCACCACCACCGGCCACACCACCGCCATCAGGACCGCGTGCTGCTCCACCCAGCTCGCCCCGCCCGCGCCGGGGTTGCCGAACAGCTCGCGGGTGGCCGTGCCCGTCGACGAGACCGGGTTCCAGGCGGCGATCGGGGCCAGCCAGTCCGGCATCAGGGACGGCGCCACGAAGACGCTGGAGATCATCGTGAGCGGGAAGGCGACCGCGTAGAGGCTGCCCGCGGCCTCCGGGTTCGGCACCAGCAGGCCGAGGAAGACCCCGACCCAGATCAGGCTGAACCGCAGGAGCAGCAGCAGTCCGAACGCGGCGAGCGTGTCGAGGACGCCCGCGCTGGAGCGCCAGCCGATGGCGAGCGCGGTGCCCACCAGGATGGTGAGCTCGGCGCACGCCACGACGAGGTCGGCGAGCCCGCGCCCGGACGCGACGGCGGAGGGCGCCATGGGCATGGAGCGGAACCGGTCGATGACGCCCTTGTGGGCGTCGGTCGCGACGGCCACGGCGGTGTTCATGAACCCGAAGGCCATGGTCATCACGAACATGCCGGGCATCAGAAACTGCTTGTAGTCCCCGCCGCCGTCGCCACCTCCGCCATTGCCGCCGCCCGGCACCTTCATGGCCTCGCCGAACACGAACCCGTACAGCAGCACGCTGATGATCGGGAAGCCCAGCTGCCAGGCGACGGCGACGGGCTGGCGCTGGTAGTGGGTGAGGTGGCGCCGGGTGACGTTCAGGGCGTCGGCGACGGCCCAGAAGAGCCGCCCGCGCACGGGACCTGCGGAATCTGTGGAATCTGCGGGGCGTACGGTGCCGACGGCACTCATGCGGCAGCCTCCGTTTCCGTGCGGTGCCCGGTGAGGCTCAGGAACACGTCGTCGAGGCTGGGCCTGCGCAGCCCGATGTCCTCGACGGCCACCCCCTCGTCCCGGAGCGTGCGGGCGACCTCCGTGAGGGCGCCGACCGGGTCGGCCACCGGGGCCTGCACGCGGCGCTCCCCGTCCAGGGTCCGCGGCTCCTCGTCGGTGACGCGTGCGACGGCCTTGACGGCGGCGGGCAGATCGCCCTGGGCACCCACGACGACCTCCAACTGACTGCTGCCCACGGTGGACTTGAGCCCGTCAGGGGTGTCGTCGGCGATGGCGCGCCCTTGATCGATGACGGTGATCCGGGAGGCAAGCCGGTCGGCCTCCTCCAGATACTGGGTGGTGAGCAGCACGGTCGTGCCGCCCGCCACCAACTCCCGCACGCTGTCCCAGACTTCGAGGCGGCTGCGCGGGTCGAGCCCGGTGGTCGGCTCGTCCAGGAAGAGGACGGCGGGCGCGAGGATCATGGAGGCGGCGAGGTCGAGCCTGCGCCGCATGCCCCCGCTGTACGTGCTCACGCCCCGGTCACCGGCGTCGACGAGCCCGAACTGCTCGAGCAGCTCCCCGGCCCGGCGCGCGGCCCGCGCCCCGCCCAGATGGAAGAGGCGGCCGAACATCTCCAGGTTCTGCCGCCCGGTGAGCACCTCGTCGACGGCCGCGTACTGCCCGGTCAGGCCGATGCGGCGGCGCACCGCGCCCGGCTCGGCGGCCACGTCGACGCCCGCGACGACGGCGCGGCCGCCGTCGAGCCGCACGAGCGTGGCGAGGATGCGCACGGCGGTGGTCTTGCCCGCGCCGTTCGGCCCGAGCAGCCCGTGCACGGTGCCGGACCCGACGGCCAGGTCGAACCCGTCGAGGGCGGCCTTCTCCCCGTACCGCTTGCGCAGCCCCTCGGCCCACACGGCGTATCGATCGTCGTTCATCCGCCTCGGTCACCCCTCAACCTGAGAACTGGGTACGTCGTACTCAATGGAGAGTACACCGTACCCAGTTTTTGGCAATGGGCTTAGGCTGGCGTCCATGAGCACCACGGAGACCGGCGCATGAGCACCACGGAGACCGGCGGCAGCGACAGCAGCGGCGACGTCACGCGCAGCATGGAACTGCTCTGGGGCACCGGCGGGCGCCCCACCCGCGGCCCGAAGCCGGCCCTGACCCTGGACCGGATCACCACGGCGGCCGTGGCGCTCGCGGACGCCGAGGGCCTCGCCGCGGTCACGATGCGCCGCCTCTCCCAGGAGCTCGGCACCGGCACGATGTCGCTGTACCGCTACGTCCCCGGCAAGGCCGAACTGCTCGCCCTGATGCTCGACCGCGTGCAGCGCCCCACCGAGGACCCGGAGCCCTTCACCGGCACCTGGCGCGACGCCGTCGAGGCGTACGCCCACGAGACCCTCGCCCAGTACCGCGCACACCCCTGGCTGCTCCAGGTCAACCAGGCCCGCCCGGTGCTCGGCCCGAGCGCGGTCGGCAACCTGGAGAAGGTGGTGTCCCGCATCGAGCCGATGGGCCTGGACGGCCCCGAGCTGATCGGGGTGATGGTGATGGTCGAGGCGTACGTGACCGGGGCGGCCCGCTCCCAGGCGCAGGAGATCGAGGCGCAGCGGACCACGGGCCTGACGGACGAGGCGTTCTGGACGGCCCAGCAGCCGTTCCTGGAGAAGGCGATGCTGAGCGGCGACTACCCCACGGTGGCCGGGCTCTCCGAAGACACCTTCAGCCCCGACTTCGACCACTTCGGGTTCGGCCTGCGGGCGATCCTGGACGGCCTGGAAGCGCTGGTGGCGCAGCGCGCCAAGAGGTGACAGCCGGGCGGAAGAGTGCATCCATGGACACATGACTGGACGCAGGAAAACGAAGCCGAGCGCGAGTCCGAGCCCAAGCCCTGAGCTCGCCCCTCTCATGAAGCCGTACGCGGCGCTGCTCACGACGCACAAGAAGGACGGCACCGGCGTCGGCACCCCCGTGAACATCGCCGTCGAGGGCGACCACGCGTACTTCCGCACCTACGGCACGGCATGGAAGGCCAAGCGCCTGCGCAACAACCCGGAGGTCGAACTCGCCCCCTCCACGGTGCGCGGCGCCCCCACCGGCCCGACGATCAGGGCGCGCGCACGCCTCCTCGACGAGGGCAGCGAGGAGGACAGGCACGCGCGCGAGGTGATCGGCCACCAGTACCCGGTGACGCACCGCGTGCTGGTCCCGCTCGCGCACAAACTGAAGCGGGACAAGACACTGCACTACGAGGTGCGGCTGCGGGACGAGTGACAGGACTCGCCCGTCACACTCGCCCGATATCAGCTGCTCTTGCGCCGCCGTGAGCGCCGGAGCCCGTACAGGGCGGCGAGCACGACGGCCAGGGCGAGGGCCCCCACCTTCACGTCCCCGCCGACCCCACCCCCACCATCACCGCCGAAGACGGAACTCCCGCCCCCCGAGGGCGACTTGGACCCGCCCCCGCCGGGCGCCTCCACGGGCTCGACCTCACTCCCGGCGCCCTCGGACCCGTACATGAGGGTGGTCCCGTCCGGGGTGTAGGTCATCGACTCCCCCTGCCGCTGCAGGGGCACGCTGAGCCGCTGCTGCTCTTTGACGGACACCTTGCCCCCCTTCTCCTCCCAGGAGAACAGCTCACCCCCGAAGTACCCGCGCAGGGCGAGGTGCTTGCCGTCGGGCGAGAAGGCCCCGTCGGTGACCCACTGGTCGATGTCGGCGACGCGCTTGAAGACATTCGTGCGCTTCGTGGACATCGCCCCCGGCTCAGGCCCTTCATAGAGCCCGCCGACCTCGTCCTCTTTCTTGTCGGCGATGTAGATGCGCCCGGTCTTGGGATGAACCATCAACGCCTCGGCGTCCCGGGCCCCATCCGCGTACTTCACAACAAACTGCTGGGCACGGACGCTCTGGTCCTTGAGCTGCTTGGGCTCGGGCAGCTTGTAGACCCAGACGTACGCCCACTTGCCACCGAGGTTGTCCCCGATGTCCCCCACATACAGATTCCCGTCAGGCCCGATGGAGATGGCCTCCACGTCACGCGGCTTGCCGACCCCCGTCATGGTGACGGTGGCGACGGTCTCGCCGCTCTTCGAGTCGACGGCGTACAGGCAGGCGCACTTGTCCTGGTCGTTGTGGGTCCAGTAGACGCCGGGGTGCGCACGGGAGGCGGCAAGCCCGCTGGACTCGACGATCCGGGGGTCCTTGATGGTGAACCCGTCATGACCGCCTCCGTCGTCGGCGGCGGCGACGGGAGCGGTCAGACCAACGACCAGACCAACGACCAGGGCGGCACTGGCACCGACACCGGCAAGCACGGGCAAAGGCGAACGCATGAGCCCAAGGTTGCCATCCGCCGGGCGTGCTCAGCCTCACACCCCACCGGACGGCGTGATCCGCCAAGATAAGCGGATGCTCAGGTTCATGTTCGTCGGCGACTCGATGACGATCGGAAGCGCCGGGGAACACACCTGGCGCTACTGGATGTGGCACCACCTGCACGCGACACTCGACGCCCCCTTCGAGATCGTGGGCCCACGGAAGACCCTGTACGACAAGGGTGCGGGCACGGCGACCTCACACGACTACGCGGACCCTCAACCCGACTTCCCCCGCCACCACTTGGCGGGCTGGGGAGAGGGCTGGCTGCACATGGCCCCGGCCATCGGAAACGTGGTGCGCGACACCCGCGCGGACGTCCTCCTGATCTCCCTGGGCCTGATCGACCTCGGCTTCTACACGAACGCGGAGCAGACGGCGGCGAACGTCCGCGCCTTCGTGGAGTCGGCCCGGGCGGCGAACCCACAGGTGCGGATGGTGATCCTCCCGGTCATCCCCAACATCCGCGCGGAGTCGGACGCCCCGTTCGCGGCGGAGGTGACCCACTTCAACGTGCTCCTGGCGAAGGCGGCCGCGGACCTGGACACGGGCCGCTCCCCCTTGCTCCTGGCCTCGCCGCCCCCCTCGTACGACATCCACTCGGACACGTACGACGGAACGCACCCGAACGAGAGCGGCGAGCTCAAGCTGGCCGGGGCGTTCGCGGGGGCGATGTGGGAGGCGTGGGCGCTGGGCGGCCCGTACGCTTCCGACGCCCCTCCCTCCGAGGGCGGAAAACCCCTGAAGCTACCGTGATCACGAACGCCCGCCACCCGGCGGGCGCCTCCCCCACGAAGGGCTAAAGGGCTACACGTGAAGCGTTCTCGTACTCTCCGGTGCGCCACGGCCGGTCTGTTCGGCCTCGCCGTCCTCGGCACCGGGCTCGCCACGGCGGGCTCCGCGCAGGCGGTCGCGCCGAAGAAGGCCGCCGCCTGTACGACCATCAAGATCACGGGCAAGAAGGTCGCCGTGCGCATGCCGGACAACGGCGACACCGTGGCCGACTCCGACGACCCGGTCACCCGCTACGTCCGCAAGGGCGACAAGCTCAGGTCCTGCCTCATCGCCAACGGCTACTCCCAGTCGTACAACAAGTGCGGCAGGACCGGTCACGACTGGTTCATCGTGCGGGGTGGCCAGGTGCCGCTGACCTGCGCGAAGCGGGTCTGAGCCAGGGGCCCGGGGGGGGCGGACCGTGGACGGCGACCCCGTCCACCTTCACCGAAGGGGTCCGCTCCTCACATCCCGGTACGGACTTCTGGTTGAGCGAGACCCACCGGAGCTGACCCACCCCGGCTTCTCACCCCACAGCCACCCCCGCAACCCGTTCCCGCCACGAAATCCCTCTCCCCGCAGCGGCAGATGCGGACGCCTCAGCCGCCCTCCCCACCCGGCACCGCCCACACACCCGCTCCTCCCCCACCCGCCGAAACACGTGCTCCTCACCGCCCCCCTCACACGTCACCAGCGCCCCAACCACCGCGCCCGGACCAGCAACTGACCCCTCCCCCGGCAACTTCTGCACCAGCCGATGCCGCACGAACCCCACCGCCGACCGCACCCCGCCCACCGGCAATCCGACCGTGAGCGCCCGCCGCAGCTCCCCCGCCGACACCCCGCGCCGCAGCCACTCCGCCGCGACGTCGGCGAGGGCCCGCACCTCTCGTACGCCGAGCAGTAAGTCCCGGCTCTCGTGCCGCAGCGACAGCAACACCCGCTCAGCTTCCGCAACTTCGGCGTCAGCACATTGGTCTGACTCCGCAGGCTCGCCGGCCTCTTCGGGTGGAGGGTGGGGAAGGTTCTTCTCCTGTTCTTCTTCTGGGTAAGAGCCACCGACATCCCGCCCACCCGGCCCACCGACCGCCGGATGTCGCTCACTCGGAATCCGCTCACCCGGAGGCGCCGTATCGCCACACCCACTCCGGGCCCGCCCCGCCTCCTCCCCCGTCAGGGTGACGTTCGCGAGCAACTGCTCCGTGACCCAGCGCCCCCGCTCGCCTTGCGACCGCCACTCCCACAAGTAGCCGTTCTCGGCGAGGAGTTGCTTGGCCCGCTGGTACGCGCGCCCTTTCAGCCCGATTCGCAACGCGTGCTCGCCCAGCGACCTGGCCGACGCCTCCCCGTCCGGGAGTCCCTGCACGTACAGGAGGAGGACCTTCGCGTCACTGTTCAGGCGCTGGTGGCGTACGACATCATGCGACGCCTTGGTGAAGCGCCGCGTGGGCGCGATAGCATGCCGAAGCATCCCGGTGGACCTCTATTCCACTCGGTGGTGAAGGTCCTCGGGTGGTGTTGCTAGCACCTCCGAGGACCGCGCCCCGCCAGAACCGGAAATCACAACCGGAACACGGAGCGTGATGGCGCGGTCACCGTGCCGCAGTCAACGCCCTCTCCACCATTTGGTGCAGCAAATCCCCTTCCACGTACGGGACTTCAGCGCTCGGCAGCGATCGCCAGTCGAGCGGCCACGTATTGCCCTCCAGGGCGGGTACGCCGACGAAGGCGACCCCGCACGCGTCCCGGCCCAGCGGTCGGGCCCCGCCCCGCCATACGTGACGGCCGGCCTCGCCCACCGCCAGGACGAAGTACATGTTCCGGCCGCCCGTCCCCTCGCGGATGATCGGGCCCGCCTGGAAGTCCGTGAACTCCATTAGTTCGTAAGCGACTTGCTCACCGAGTACGCCGCTGATGCGGACCACATCGAAGTACACGCCGACGTGGCGGAGCGTGTGGCCGGAGGCCGGGATCCAGGGGTGGACGGGGGCGGGTGGAGTTTTCCGGTTCATGAAGCAAATGGTTTCGGGCGCTCACATACTGTGACCAGGGCCACGCAAGAGCCGTGCAGGGCTGTGCACTTGGGGAGGCAGTTGTGCACTCCGGTGAACGAGGGTCGGAGTCGTTCGGAGCGCTGTTGCGGTTCTACCGCGAGCGGGCCGGGATGACGCAGGAGGCGCTGGGCGCGCATGTCGGGTACTCCAAGTCGCAGGTGGCGATGGTGGAGCGGGGGGAACGTGCCCCCAAGGGGAAGTTGGTCGAGATCGCCGACGAGGTGCTCGGTGCACAAGGCGCACTTCTGGTGGTGGCGGACAGGGAGTTCGGGGAGCGCGTACTCCCACCGTGGACGGAGGACTACCTCGCTGAGGAACGCAAAGCCGTGGCCGTTCACGCCTACCAGACGTTGGTGATCCCAGGGTCACTCCAGACCAGGGAGTACGCACGCGCCGTCTACAACAGCAACTGCTATCCGTCTTTGGACGACGACGAGGTCGAGAAGAGGGTCGTGAACAGGCTGGAGCGGGAGCAGCTCTTCCATCGCAGGCCCCCACCGGACATCAGCTTTGTGATCGAGGAGAACCTGCTCACCCGGCCCCTTGGCGGAACGGCGGTACTCAAGGAGCAACTCCACCGAATCCTTGAGGTAGGTCAGCTACGCCACGTCGAGATTCAACTCATGCCTCACAGCCGCCAGTCCCACGCTGGGCTAACAGGGCCCATGATCCTCTTGGAGACGGCCGAACGTCATCAGCTCGCTTACGTCGAGGCTCCGAGCGGCGGCTACTTCGTGAGCGAACAACCCGAACTAGGCAACCTGTTCGGTAAGTATGGGATTCTGCGGGCGCAGGCCCTCACGCCCGAGGAGTCGGCGAAGCTGATTGAAGAGGTGGCACGGGACCTATGAGCGCGGACCTCGCCTGGTTCAAGAGCAGCTACAGCAGCGGCGAGGGCGAATGCCTAGAGGTGGCCCTCAACTGGACCAAGTCGAGTCGCAGCGGCAGCGAGGGCGAATGCCTAGAAGTGATAGCGCACCCCGACTGCATCCACATCCGCGACTCCAAGCAGGCCCCCGAAACCGCCCCCACCCTCCAGGTAACCCCCACCACCTGGACCACCTTCCTCACGTCACTCACGTAGGTGAGGGCCCTCAGAACACCGAAAGCCCCGTCAACGTCGTAAACCGATCCAGCGCCGCAACCCCCGCCACCGAGTTCCCCCGCTCATCGAGCCCCGGACTCCACACGCACAGCGTGCAGCGCCCCGGCACGACGACCACGATCCCGCCGCCGACCCCGCTCTTGCCCGGCAGGCCCACCCGATACGCGAAGTTCCCCGCCGCGTCGTACGTGCCACAGGTCAGCATCACGGCGTTCACCTGCTTGGCCTGGCTGCGCGTGAGCAAGGTCGACCCGTCGGCCCTTATGCCGTGCCGGGCCAGGAACCCGGCCGCCCGCGCGAGGTCCGCGCAGGACGCCTCGACGGAGCACTGGCGGACGTACTGGTCGAGGAGCTCCGGCACCGGGTTGGAGATGTTGCCGTACGACGCCATGAAGTGCGCGAGGGCGGCGTTGCGGTCGCCGTGCTCGGCCTCCGAGGCGGCCACCTCGTCGTCGAAGGTGAGCTTCGCGTTGCCGGACTCCGCACGCAGGAAGTCGCGCAGGGCCCCGGCCGCGTCACCCGTCAGCGACTGGAGGCGGTCCGTGACCACCAGCGCGCCCGCGTTGATGAACGGATTGCGCGGGATCCCGTGCTCGTACTCCAGCTGCACAAGGGAGTTGAAGGGGTTGCCGGACGGCTCCCGGCCCACGTGCTCCCACAGCTCGTCTCCCTCCAGCGACAGGCCCAGGGCGAGCGTGAACACCTTGGTGATGGACTGCGTGGAGAAGGGCCGCTGCCAGTCGCCGACCCCGTACACCGTCCCGTCGAGCTCCGCGACCGCCATCCCGAAGCGCCGCGGATCGACCGAGGCCAGCGCGGGGATGTAGTCGGCCGGACGGCCCCGGCCCGGCGTGGCCTCGATCTCGGCGGCGATGCGTTCCAGTACGGGCTGGAAGGAGGGGGACGAAGTGAGTGCGGACGGGGACACGCTTGCTGCTCCCGATTCGTACGGTGATGTGGTGGTTCGGCGGTCGCCACACCCTACGACAGCGGTCCGGCGACACAGCACGCCGCCGGACCCTGCCCCCCTAGCTCACCCCCCACCGCGCCACCGCGAACCCCTCCCCCTCCCGCCGCACCTCAAAAGCCCCCGCCCCACCGAAGTGCGCCGGAATCACCAACTCCCGCTCCTCGACGGCCCGCCCGAACACCCGCACCCTGGTCTCCGCCGCCCCCACCGGGTCCGCGCAGAGGCAGGAGCTGCACCTCGGCATCTCGATCTGCACCGGCGAGTGCAGCATGTCGCCCACGAACACTGCCCGCTCCCCGCCGGAGGCGACCCGCAGCACCGACGAGCCGGGGGTGTGGCCCGGCGCCGCCTCCAAGGTCAGCCCGTCTCCGATGCGGTGGCTTCCCTCCCACAGCCGCACCAGCCCGGCCCGGTGCAGCGGCGCCACACTGTCCTCGTAGAGGAGCCGGTCGTCGGGGCGCTCCCCGCCCGCGTAGCCGCCCGCAGGGCCGAAGTGGAAGTCGTCGGCGGCGGGGACGAGGTAGCTGGCGTTGGGGAACGTCGGCTCCCAACTCCCGCCCGCGTCATACGTGTTCCAGCCCACGTGATCCCCGTGCAGATGCGTGTTGACCACGACGTCCACGTCCTCGGGGCGCACCCCGGCCGCCTTCAGCCGGTCCAGGAAGTCCGTCTCCAGGTGCTGGAACTCGGGGCGGGACGGGCGCTCCCGGCCGTTGCCCACGCCCGTGTCGACGAGGATGGTCCGGCCCCCGGTCCGCACCACCCACGTCTGCACCGCCGCGACCGCCCAGCCGCTCTCGGCGTCCATGAAGTCCGGCGCCAGCCAGTCCGCGTCGCGCTGCCAGATCTCGGCGCCCGCGTCCGGGACGAGGTCGGTGCCGGGCATGAACGCCCCGGCCAGTTCCTCGACTTTGGTGATCTCGACATCGCCCAGGACGATGCGCTCGTCGCTCTCGTTCGTCGTCATGACAACGAACCTAGAAGCACTAAGCGAGCCTCTCAATGCCCGCTCAGCTCGCTCACATACGCATCCTGCTCACCCCTCACCCGTACGGGTATAGCCTGCCCGTATGGACGTGGTGAGCGACGCGATATCGACCGTCCGGGTCGGGGAGCCCTTCTCCAACCGGGCCCGGGTGACAGGTAGTTGGAGCGCACGGTTCGCGCCGTACGAGGGGGCGGGGTTCCACGTCGTCCTCGCGGGCGGCTGCTGGCTGCTGCCGGACGGGGGCGGAGAGCCGATCACGCTCGGCCCCGGCGACGCCGTCCTGCTGCCGCACGGCAGCGGGCACGTCATGGCCGACGCACCCCCCGGGAACCCGGCGGACCGAGCCGCGGTGGTGGAGCGCGCCATCCCCTTCGAGGACTGGATGACCAGGGACCTGCACCACGAGGGCAACGGCCCCGGCCCCACCACCCCCACCGAACTCCTCTGCGGCAAGTACCGCCTCAACCGCAGCCGCGCCCACCCCCTCATGGCCGAGCTCCCGGACGTCATCCACCTCCCCCACCGCCTCAGCCGCAACCCCGAACTCCGGGGCGCGATCGGCCTGTTGGGGATGGAACTGGCAGGCGCCGCGGCCCGCCCCGGCGCCTGCCTGGCGGTTCCCGGGCTCCTCGACCTGCTCCTCGTCTACATGATCCGTACGTGGATCACGGAGCACACCACCGAGAGCCCCACCGACGGCTCCGGCCGCCGCTGGCCCGCCGCCCTCGGCGACCCCGTCGTCTCCACCGCGCTGCGCGCCCTGCACACCGACCCCGCCGCCCCGTGGACCAACGACCGCCTCGCGGCCGAGGTCGGGGTGTCCCGGCCGACCCTCACCCGGCGCTTCACGGCCCGCGTGGGCCGGGCCCCGATGACGTATCTGACCTGGTGGCGCATGACCCGCGCGGCGGCCCTCCTGCGCGACTCCACCGACCCCCTGGACACGATCGCCCGCCGGGTCGGCTACAGCACCCCCTTCGCCCTCTCCCACGCCTTCAGCAGGGAGTTCGGCACGACACCGGGCCGGTACAGGGCCCAGCCGGCGCGCAACGGCGCTACACCCGCACCAGCCGGTTAGCGAACGTGGACATGGTGTAGGTCCCGATCCCCATGACGACCTCCAGGGCGTTGCGATCGGTGAACCCGTGCGCGCGGAAGGCGGCCAGCTCTGCGTCCCCGACGCCACCCGCGCTCGCGAGCACGTCGAGCGTGAACTGCCGTACGGCTTCGAGCCGTTCATCGGTCAGGGACCGCTGCTCCCGCAAGGCCGTGATGAGCTCCGTGTCCGCCCCCAGCGCCCGCAGCTTCCCCGTGTGCATCGCCACGCACAGCCGGCACTCGTTGCGCGCGGCGACGGTCATGATGACGACCTCGCGGGCCACCGGCTCCAGCGTGGTCTTCTCGAACCTGGCGCTCAACTCCAGGAAGGCGTCGAGCAGTTCGGGCGATACGCCGAGCTTGGCCTTCGCGTTCTCGATGACCTGCTGGCCGACTGCCGTGTCCGTGTCCGTGTCTGCCATTCCGTACCCCACCCCTACGATGGACAACATGGTTGACGAATCCTCGCCGGAGAAAAAGGTAAACCAGGTTGTCGATGAAGGCAAGGGGAACAGAGGCAAGGGGAATACGGGGAGCAAGGGGAGCGGGCGAGAGCAGCGGCAGGACCCGCCCGGCTACGAACTCCCCCTCCTCCTCTTCGGGGGCTTCCGCACCCTCATCGACCGCCTGCACGCCGAACTCGCCCGCCAGGGCCACCCTGACGTCCGCCCCGCGCACGGCTTCGCCATGCAGGCCATCGGGCTCGACGGGGCCACGGCGAGCGAGATCGGCCGCCGCCTCGGCGTGACCAAGCAGGCGGCGGGCAAGACCGTCGACCGCCTCATCGCCCTCGGCTACGCGGAGCGCTCCGCCGACGCGGCCGACGCCCGCCGCAAGCTGGTCCGGCTCACCCCGCACGGCCTCGACGCACTGGCGCGCTCGGCGGCGGTCTTCGACGAACTGCGGGCGGAGTGGGCGGGGGCGCTCGGCGCGGGGCGGCTGCGGGAGCTGGAGGACGACCTGCGCACCGTCGTCCCCCCGGAGGCGTTCCGGCTCGACGCGGCGGGGTGGCTGGGCGGGGCGTGACCTCGGGGTCCGTACGTGCCCTTGGGTCCGTACGCATCGTTGTACTGCGCGGCCGCACCCCGCTCCCGGGGCTGGAAGGAGCGCCACGATGGCCGACCGGAACACACGGATGCTGGACGCGTTGTTCAACGCCTTCGAGGGGCAGCCCGTCCTCGAAGGCATGCGGACCGAGGTCGTCGAGGGCAACGTTCACATGACGCCACAACGGGATACCCACTGGCACGTCACCTGGGACATCGTTCGCCAACTGCCCCGCCACTCGCAGCGGGTGTTCTCCAACGTACGCATCGACTACCCCGGCCACCTCAACGGCCTGTGCAGTGACGTGGCGCTCTTGACCGAGAGCGCACAGTCGGACGACGAAGACCGTTGGTCCTACCAGGACGTGAGGTTCGTCGCCGAGGTGATCACCCGGGGAACGGCCGCGATCGACCACGGGCCCAAGAAGACGGCCTACGCCACCGCCGGAGTCGCGGTCTACCTCATCGCCGACCCCTACCAGGGCACGTGCCACATCCACACGCCCCCCAAGGACGGCGCCTACACCCACACGTGGCCGACCGTCGCGTTCGGCGAGGAAGTGGACCTCACCGACACCCCCCTCGGCCTCGCCCTCAAGACTGACACCTTCCCCCGCGATTGACCCAAGCCACCCCCAACTCCCTTGCCTAGAGCGCACTCCACACCCTTGGCTGAGCCTCCATGAGGTACACACAGCTAGGCCGCACCGGACTCAACGTCAGCCGCCTCACCCTCGGCACCATGAACTTCGGGCCGCACACGGACGAGGCCGCCAGCCACACGATCATGGACGCCGCGCTCGGCGCGGGGATCAACTTCTTCGACACCGCCAACGTCTACGGGCAGACCGCGGGCAAGGGCCGCACCGAGGAGATCATCGGCAACTGGTTCGCCCAGGGCGGCGGGCGCCGCGAGAAGGTCGTCCTCGCCACCAAGGTCTACGGGAACATGACGCCCGACGGCGAGCAGCCCTGGCCCAACCACGACCGGCTCTCCGCCCTGAACATCCGCCGCGCCGTCGAGGCCAGCCTCAAGCGGCTGCGGACCGATCACATCGACCTGTACCAGTTCCACCACATCGACCGGAACACCCCGTTCGAGGAGATCTGGCAGGCCGTCGACGCCCTCGTCCAGCAGGGCAAGATCCTCTACGCCGGGTCCAGCAACTTCCCCGGGTACAAGATCGCGCAGGCCAACGAGACGGCTCGGGCCCACGGCCGCGTGGGCCTCGTCAGCGAGCAGTGCCTCTACAACCTCAGCGAGCGCCGCGCCGAGATGGAGGTCATCCCGGCCGCCCAGGAGTACGGGCTCGGCGTCATCCCCTGGTCGCCGCTGCACGGCGGGCTGCTCGGCGGCGTGCTGAAGAAGCAGGCGACACAGGGGCGCAGGGCGGGCGGCGGGCGGGCCGCGAACGCCCTGGAGAAGCCCGAGGTCCGCGCGCAGATCCAGGCGTACGAGGACCTGCTCGACAAGCACGGGCACGCCGAGCCCGGCGAGGTCGCGCTCGCCTGGCTGCTCACCCGGCCCGGCGTCACCGGCCCCATCGTCGGGCCCCGCACCGCCGACCAGCTGGCCTCGGCGGTCCGCGCCGTCGACCTGGAGCTGCCGGAGGAGCTGCTGGCGTCGCTGGAGGAGATCTTCCCGGGGACGGGGCCGTCACCGGAGGCGTTCGCCTGGTGAGGCAGGCCGGGCAGATGTGAGAGGCGGGGCAGGTGTGACGGGTGGCGGCCGCTCCGGTTGCCGCTGCTGCTGCCGATGCTGTTGCCGCTCCGGCGGGCGCTCCGGCGGGTGGCAGCCGCGCCCGCGGCTACTTGCCGACCGCGGCCGCCACCGCCACCACGGCGAACATCAACACGAGCACACCGGCCATGATCCGGTTCCTGGTCTTCGGGTCCACACATGCGAGGTTACCCAGACCCCGCTGCTTGTCCGGCTGGGGGTCCGGGGGTCATCCCCCGGGAAATGCAGCACGCGAGGCGTCCAGCTCCCAGCGGCCGACCACCTCGTAACGGGGCCGCTCCCCCGCCACCCCGCTCCGCGGCAGGTTGCTGCGGACGAGGGCCAGCTCCGCCACCGTCCAGGGCGTGCCGGAGAAGGAGCCGAGCGCGGCGACGTACGGGCGCAGGTCGACGCCGCCGCCACGGGCGCGGGCGAGCGTGAGGTGGGGGCGGTAGGCGCGGTGCTCCTCCATCGGCACCCCCGCCTTGCGCGCCGCCGCGTCCGCCCGGGCGGCGAGCAGCCGCAGGGCAGCCACGTCCCCCGCCGCCCCGGCCCACAGGGCGCGCTCCCCGAAGCGCCCGCCGCCGTGCAGGGAGAGCGGGAAGGCGGGGGTGCGGCGGGCCGCCCGCTCCATCCGCTCCGACAGCTCGGGCAGCGTCTCCGCCGCCACCTCCGCCAGGAACGCGAGCGTGAAGTGCCAGCTCTCGCGCGCCGTCCAGCGCAGCCCGTCCGCACCCGGGAGCTCCCTCAACCGGGCAGCGTGCTCGGTGAGTTCGGCGGTTGCGGAGGCCGGGGGCAGGACGGCCGCGAAGAGTCTCATGACAGCAGTCTGCCGTGCGCCCCGTCACCCTCACGGGGAATGGATCACCGGCGGAGCGGGCCCGCAGACTTCTCGTATGCCGGTGTTCGGGATCGTCCTGCTGCTGCTCGGATCCGTGGCCATGACCGGGGCGGTCCTGGCCGTCACCCGCCTCGTGCCGGTGGCGAAGCGCAAGGCACACAACGACGTGCTCGGTTTCGTGTACGCGGAGATCGGCGTGATCTACGCCGTCGTGCTCGCCATGGTCGTCGTCGGCGTGTGGGACACCCGCGCGCAGGCCCACGAGAACACGTACACGGAGACCAACGCCCTCCTCCAGCTCACCTGGTACAGCCGTTCCCTGCCGCAGCCCGGGCGGGAGCGGCTCGGCGGCCTCGTCGAGCGGTACACGGAGACGGTGATCCGCGACGAGTGGCCGCTGCTCGGCGAGCAGCGCGCGGACCCCGCGGCGTGGACGCAGTTCACCGAGATCCGGGAGCTGATCAACACCGAGGAGCCGACGACCGACGCGGGCCAGACCCGCTATCAGGGCGCCCTCGAAGCGGTCGGTCAGCTCGGGGACGCGCGGCGGGAGCGGGTCAACGAGGCGGCCAGTGCGGGGGTGCCCACCCTGCTGTGGACGGCGCTGCTCGTCGGCGCCCTCGTCACCATCGGGTTCGCGCTGCTCTTCGGCATGGACAGCGTGCGCGCGCACGCGGGCGTGGTGTTCTCCCTGACGGTCACGGTGGGCGTGATGCTCCTGATCGTCTATGAGTTCAACTACCCCTTCAGCGGCCCCTTGAAGGTCTCCCCCACCGCCTTCCAGCTCGCCCTGGACCGGATACGGCCGCTCACCTAGCCTCACCACTCATGAGTGCCATAAAGATCAGGGCGGGTGGCGCCGAGGACATCCCCGCCGTCCTCGGGCTCTTCGACCGGGCGATGGAGTGGCTGGTCGCACAGGGCCGCACCGGGCAGTGGGGCACGGACCCGTGGTCGACCCGGCCCAGGACCGTCGAGCTGGTCGAGAAGTACATGACGACGGGCTCGCCCTGGATCGCGGAGATCGACGGACGCCCCGTCGGCACGGTCACCCTGACCGACGGCCCGGGGCCCTACATCGCGCCCGTCGACGAGCCCGAGCGCTATGTCCATCTCCTCACCGCCGACCACGCGTTCGCGGGCCGGGGCGTGGGCGGGGCACTGCTCGCGCACGCCGCGGAGGAGACCCGCAGGGCGGGCGTCTCCCTCCTCCGCGTCGACTGCTACGCGGGCGACGACGGCAAGCTCGTCGCGTACTACGAGAGCCAGGGCTTCACCCGCACCGAGCCCTTCCTGGAAATGAACGGCACCTGGCCGGGCCAGGTCCTGGAGATGCGGGTGTGAGCGCCCCTCAAGGCGCGCGGGGAACTGCCCAGGGAAGGGGCGCGGGGAACTGCGCAAGACACAAGCCCCCACCACCCCGCAGCCAAAGAACAACCCCTCAAGGGGCGCGGGGAACTGCGCAAAGAGCCCAGCCCCGGCCACCCGCACCCGGGCGGAGCCCTACGCCGCGGTCGCCAGCTCCCGCTCCCTCGGCACGAACTGCAGATGACGCTCGCCCTTGCGAAGGTCGAGCTTCAACCGCAGGTCCGCCGCACGGGCCAGCGCCAGGCCGACGCCCACCGCGGCGACCGCGCAGATCAGTCCGCCGAGCGTCATGCTGACCCGCACCCCGTAGGCGTCGGCGAGCCAGCCGAAGAGCGGGCCGCCGAGCGGGGTGCCGCCGGTGAAGACCATCATGAACAGCGACATCACGCGGCCGCGCATCTCGGGGTCCGTGGCCATCTGGACCGACGAGTTGGCCGTGACGTTCACCGTGAGGCCGAGGATGCCGAGCACCACGACCAGCGGCGCGAACATCCATACGCCGGGCGCCCAGGACGCCACCACCAGGAGCGCGCCGAAGCCGAGTGCCGCGCCCGTCAGGACCCGCAGCCGGGTCGAGCGGCGGCGGGCCGCGAGCAGCGCGCCCGCGAGCGAACCGGCCGCCATCAGGGTGTTGAACAGGCCGTACATCCCGACGCCGCCGTGGAACACGTCATCCGCGTACGCGGACATCCAGATCGGGAAGTTGAAGCCGAAGGTGCCGATGAACCCGACGAGCACGATCGGCCAGATCAGCTCGGGGTGCCGGCGGACGTACTGGAGCCCTTCCCGCAGCTGCCCCTTGCCGCGCGGGGTGCGGGGCGTGTGGTGCAGCTCCTTGGTGCGCATCAGCATGAGGCCGGTGAGCGGGGCGAGGAAGGACAGGCCGTTGGCGAGGAACGCCCAGCCGGGGCCGACGGCCGCGGTCAGGGCACTGGCGACCGCGGGGCCGATGAGCCGCGCCGACTGGAAGTTGGCGGAGTTCAACGAGACCGCGTTGCGCACCTGGTCGGGGCCGACCATCTCGGACACGAAGGACTGCCGGGTCGGGTTGTCGACGACCGTGACGAGGCCGGTGAAGAAGGCCGCGGCGTAGACGTGCCAGACCTGGACGTGGCCGGAGAGCGTGAGGGCCGCGAGGAAGAGGCCGGAGAGGCTCATCGCGCCCTGGGTGCAGAAGAGGAGCTTCCGCTTGCTGAAGCGGTCGGCGATGACGCCGCCGTACAGGCCGAAGAGCAGCATCGGCAGGAACTGCATCGCCGTCGTGATGCCGACGGCGGCGGAGGATCCGGTGAGGCTCAGGACCAGCCAGTCCTGGGTGATGCGGGCCATCCAGGTGCCGGTGTTGGACACCACGGCGCCGGTGGCGAAGAGCCGGTAGTTGCGGACCTTGAGGCTGGCGAACATCGAGGTCTTGCGGGGGCGGGCAGGGGAATCGAGGGCGGTTGGTGCGGGGGCGGAGTCTGCTCCGGGTCCCGTACTCAAGGTGGCGTCGCCTCCTTGGCGATTGCGGTGGTCCCCACGTCCCGAATGGGGCTGTGCGGGCTGTGCGGTCTTACAGGTGTGCGAGCTTCTCCAGGACCGGGGCGGCGGCGCGGAGCTTGGCCCACTCGTCGTCGTCCAGGTCCGCGGCCAGGTTGGCCAGCCAGGCGTTCCGCTTGCGGCGGCTCTCTTCGAGCATCGCCTCGGCGGTCTCCGTCTGGGTCACCACCTTCTGGCGGCGGTCCTCGGGGTGCGGCTCGAGCCGGACCAGGCCCTTGGCCTCGAGCAGCGCGACGATGCGGGTCATCGACGGCGGCTGCACATGCTCCTTGCGGGCGAGCTCGCCCGGTGTCGCGCTGCCGCAGCGGGCGAGGGTGCCGAGCACCGACATCTCGGTGGGGCTCAGCGACTCGTCGACCCGCTGGTGCTTCAGGCGGCGGGAGAGCCGCATCACGGCGGAGCGCAGGGAGTTCACGGCGGCGGCGTTGTCGCCATGGGAGAGGTCCGGCATGTTCGTTAGCATAACTCATTACCCTGACTAAGGACCACGCGGTTGAACGGCGATGCCCGTCACAGCGGACAGAGAACCCTTTCGTCACCCATATGAGTGAGGCGACTTCGGAAAGTGAGGCATCCCCCGACGGCGTGCGGCGACCCTGGCGGGCATGGGATCGACAGTGCTCAGCCTGCGCATAGACGGGGAGCTGCTCGACCGGCTCCGCAAGCACGCGGCGAAAAGGGGAATGAGCGTCCAGGACTATGTGGTCCGGACGCTCATTCGCGATGACTTCGACGAGCGTTTCAAGACGTCCGTCGAGGAGACAGAGAGGTTCTACGGGGTGGCGTAGCCCGCACCCCGAAGGGGCGCGGGGAACTGTGCGACCAGCCCCCCACCGGCCCGCAGCGAACAGCGCTCCTAGGTGAGGTTCAACGCCGGCATCAGGTAGTAGAAGGCGAACACGGCGGACACCACGTACATGGCCACCGGCACCTCCCGCGCTCGGCCGGAGGCCACCCGCAGCACCGTGAAGGCGATGAAGCCCATCCCGATGCCGTTCGTGATCGAGTAGGTGAACGGCATCATCAGCATCGTCACGAACGCGGGGATCGCGATCGTGTAGTCGCTCCAGTCGATCTGCCGGATCGAGCCGGACAGGATCAGGAAGCCCACCGCGAGCAGCGCGGGCGTGGCCGCCTGGGACGGCACCATCGTGGCGAGCGGCGTGAGGAACAGCGCCACCGTGAAGAGGCCGCCGGTGACGAGGTTCGCGAAGCCCGTACGGGCTCCCTCGCCGACCCCCGCCGTGGACTCCACGAAGCACGTGGTGGCCGAGGACGAGGACGCGCCGCCGGCGGCGACCGCGATGCCGTCCACGAACAGGACCTTGTTGATGCCGGGCATGTTGCCGTTGCTGTCCGTCAGCTTGGCCTCGTCGCCGATGCCCATGATCGTGCCCATGGCGTCGAAGAAGCAGGACAGCAGCACGGTGAAGACGAAGAGGATGCCGGTCAGGACGCCGACCTTGCCGAAGCCGCCGAAGAGGCTGATCTGGCCGACGAGCCCGAAGTCCGGGGTGGCGACCGGGTTGCCGGGCCACTCGGGGGTGGTCAGGCCCCAGGAGGGGATGTCCGCGACCGCGTTGATGATCATGGCCGCGACGGTCATGACGACGATGCTGATGAGGATCGCGCCCGGCACCTTGCGGACGATGAGCGCGAGGGTCAGCAGCACACCGATCACGAAGACGAGCACGGGCCAGCCGTTGAGGTGCCCGTCGCCGCCCAGCTGGAGCGGGACCGTGGTGTGCGCGGCGTCCGGCATCCGCGAGACGAAGCCGGAGTCGACGAGGCCGATCAGCATGATGAAGAGGCCGATGCCGATCGCGATGCCCTTGCGCAGGCCGAGCGGCACGGCGCTCATCACGCGCTCCCGCAGCCCGGTCGCGACGAGCAGCATCACCACGAAGCCCGCGAGCACGACCATGCCCATCGCGTCCGGCCACGCCATGCGGGGCGCGAGCTGCAGGGCGACGACGGTGTTCACGCCGAGACCGGCGGCGAGCGCGATCGGGACGTTGCCGATGACGCCCATGAGGAGCGTGGTGAAGGCGGCGGTCAGGACCGTCGCCGTGACCAGCTGGCCGTGGTCGAGCTGGTGGCCGTACATGTCCTTCGCGCTGCCGAGGATGATCGGGTTCAGCACGATGATGTAGGCCATCGCGAAGAAGGTCGCGAAGCCGCCGCGGACCTCGCGGACGAGGCTCGAACCCCGCTCGGAGATCTTGAAGTAGCGGTCGAGGGCGCCCTGCGGGGGCGTCGGCTGCGGCTTTATGTCGACCGGGGCGCTGGCCGAGGGGGACATGCGTGACCTCTTGAGTTCAGAACGGGCTCGAATTGTTCTTTCGTACGAAAGCAATCGGCCATTAACAAGCTGTTTCAGTATGAATACATGAGGCGCAAATGGCTATCTCCGCGCGTAGAGCCTTGCCCCGCAAGGGGTGCGCGGGGCGATCACCGGCCCTCGTAAGCTGTCCCCATGGCGAAGTGGACACCGACACACGAGGCGCCGGAGCCCCTGGAGGGCCCCGTTGTCGCCACCATCACGGGCGGCACGATCCTCTGGTTCGTCCTCTTCCTGGTCCAGCTCCCCTTCTACGGCTGGTTCGACGACCACGGGCACACCTGGTGGGTGTGGACGTGTCTGGCGGGCGCGGGGCTCGGGTGCATCGGCATCTGGTACGTGCGCAAGCGGGACGCGGCGATCAAGCGGCACGCGGCGGGCGGGGCGGACGCGGCGGGCCCGGAGGCCCAACCCACGCAGTAGCCCGTACGACCACGGGACCGTCCTTCTCCTACCGAGGTCGGATCTTTCCGGATCTCAAGGGGTGAACCGACCTTTCCCCCCGTACCGTCGAATGCATGACGCATATCGACGCGGGCGCCGAACTCGATCCGGTCCACCCCGTCGCGCCGCCCACCGGGCGGGCGACCGGCCTGAGCGCCGCCGAGGTCGCCGAGCGCGTCGCGCGCGGCGAGGTCAACGACGTCCCGGTGCGCAGCAGTCGCTCCCTGGGCGAGATCGTCCGCGCCAACGTCTTCACCCGGTTCAACGCGATCATCGGCGTGCTCTGGGTGATCATGCTCTTCGTCGCGCCGATCCAGGACAGCCTCTTCGGCTTCGTGATCATCGCGAACACCGGCATCGGCATCATCCAGGAGTGGCGCGCCAAGAAGACCCTGGACGGGCTCGCGGTCATCGGCGAGGCCAAGCCCACGGTCCGCCGCGACGGGGTGGCGGCCGAGATCTCCACCTCCGACATCGTCCTCGGCGACCTGGTCGAACTGGGACCCGGCGACAAGATCGCGGTGGACGGCGAGACCGTCGAGGCCGAGGGCCTGGAGGTCGACGAGTCGCTGCTCACCGGCGAGGCCGACCCGGTCCTGAAGAAGCCCGGCGACAAGATGATGTCGGGTTCTTTCGTGGTCGCGGGTGGTGGCGCCTTCACCGCGACGAAGGTGGGACGCGAGGCGTACGCGGCGCAGCTGGCCGAGGAGGCGAGCCGCTTCACGCTCGTCCACTCCGAGCTGCGCTCCGGCATCTCCACGATCCTCAAGTACGTGACGTGGCTGATGATCCCGACCTCCATCGGCCTCGTCATCTCCCAACTCGTGGTCAAGGACGACAACTTCAAGGAGTCGATCGCGTACACGGTCGGCGGGATCGTGCCGATGATCCCCGAGGGGCTCGTGCTCCTCACCTCCGTGGCCTTCGCGATCGGGGTCATCCGGCTCGGGCGGAAGCAGTGCCTGGTGCAGGAGTTGCCCGCCATCGAGGGGCTCGCGCGCGTCGACACCGTCTGCCTCGACAAGACCGGCACCCTCACCGAGGGCGGCATGGACGTCACGGACCTGCGGCCGCTGAACGGCACGGACGAGACATACGTACGGAAGGTCCTCGGCGCCCTCGGCGAGTCCGACCCGCGGCCCAACGCCTCGCTCCAGGCGATCATCGACGCCTACCCGGACAGCGAGGAGTGGCGGTGCACGGAGTCGCTGCCCTTCTCCTCCGCCCGCAAGTACAGCGGCGCCTCCTTCAGCGAGGGCGACGGCGAGAACTCGACGTGGCTGCTCGGCGCCCCCGACGTCCTGCTGCCGGACGGCGATCCCGCGCTCACCGACATCGAGGAGCTGAACAGGCAGGGCCTGCGCGTGCTGCTGCTCGCCCGCGCCGCCGGAGAGCTCGACGACCCCCAGGTGGCGGCCGGAGCCACGGCCACCGCCCTCGTCGTCCTGGAGCAGCGCCTGCGCCCCGACGCCGCCGACACCCTGCGCTACTTCGCGGAGCAGGACGTCAAGGCGAAGGTCATCTCCGGTGACAACGCGGTCTCCGTGGGCGCCGTCGCCGGAAAGCTCGGCCTGCCGGGCGCCGAGCACACCGTGGATGCCCGCCATCTCCCCACCGACCAGGAGGAAATGGCCCAACAGCTCGACGAGAACGCGGTGTTCGGCCGCGTCACCCCGCAGCAGAAGCGGGACATGGTCTCCGCCCTCCAGTCGCACGGCCACACGGTGGCGATGACGGGCGACGGCGTGAACGACGTGCTGGCGCTGAAGGACGCCGACATCGGCGTGAGCATGGGCTCGGGCTCCGAGGCGACCCGCGCCGTCGCGCAGATCGTGCTCCTCAACAACAGCTTCGCGACGCTGCCTTCGGTGGTCGCGGAGGGCCGCCGCGTCATCGGCAACATCACGCGCGTGGCGACGCTGTTCCTGGTGAAGACCGTCTACTCGGTGGTCATCGCGCTGCTCGTGGTGTGCTCGCAGGTGGAGTACCTGTTCCTGCCGCGCCACCTGACGCTGCTGTCCACCCTGACGATCGGCGTCCCGGCCTTCTTCCTGGCGCTCGCGCCCAACAAGGAGCGCGCGAAACCGCACTTCGTGCGCAGGGTCATGCGATACGCGCTGCCCGGCGGCATCATCGCGGCCGCCGCCACCTTCCTCACGTACATGCTGGCCCGCAACTACTACACCGGGGACGGCGCCCGGGAGGCCGAGACCAGCGCGGCGACGCTCACGCTCTTCCTGGTCTCCATGTGGGTCCTGGCGATCATCGCCCGGCCGTACACGTGGTGGCGGATCTGCCTGGTGGCGGCGATGGGGCTGGCGTTCCTGGTGGTGCTCGCGGTGCCGTGGCTGCAGGACTTCTTCGCCCTGAAGCTGGCGGGCGCGACGATGCCGTGGGCCGCGGTGGGCATCGCGGCGATCGCCGCGGCGGCCGTGGAGTTCACGTTCCGCTGGGTCGACCGCCGCTTTGCCGCATAGCTGCTGCTACTTGACGTCGACGAAGTCGCCCGTGGACTTCACGGACGGGGTCGTCGAGGTGCCCGCGAAGACATAGCGGAAGGTGCCGTCCACCGACGCCTTCACCGTGGTGCGCAGCTTGCCCTTGCCGTCCGTGCGGACCGTCTTGAGCGCCTTGTAGGTGCTGGAGCCCTTCTTCTTGAACTCCAGCTTCACGGGCTGCTTGGTGTAGCCGGCGTACTTGCCCGAGTCCCAGTTGGCGCGGGTCAGGGCGCCGGTGACCGTGATGGTCCGGCCCTTCTTGACCGGCTCCGGGGCGGCGTTCACGGTGAGCTTCGCGTAGCGCTTCACCGAGACCGTCTTGTACGTGTCCTTGATGACGGAGGCGCCGTTCTTGGCCGCGGCCCCGGCCCAGACCTTCCACTTGCCCGCGAGGGCGTTGCGGTAGATGTTCTCGTTCGGGTCGGCGACGACGGTGACCTTGCAGGTCGAGGTGGTCTTGTTGACCTTGGTGCACTTGCCGCGGTCGGCGGCCGGAACCATCCCGCTGTCGATGCCGGTCTCGCTGAACTTCTTGCCGTGCCACAGCATGGCGTAGCCCTCCTGGATCCCGGAGGGGTGCGTCGCGGTCACGGCGATGGTGACCTTCTTCTTCTTGACCGTGCCGACCACGATGTCCTTGCCGCCGTTGACGACGACCTTCGTGATCTTGACCTTGGCTCCGCTCTTCGCGGGGGCCTTCGCGGCGAAGGGCGCGGACTGCGGGACGTCGGGAACGTCCGGCCGGTCGGCCGCGTGCACGGCGGGCACGGCGAGTGCGGACAGGGCCAGGGCGGTCGTCAGAGTCGCCGCGGTGGCACGGAAGCGCATGTGTTTCCCCAGGTGGTGGGTGCTGTTCTCGGGGCCGGGTCGACCCCGAGAACAGACCTGCGACCTGCGTGACTGGTTGTACGAGTTCGGGGATCTTCGCGCGTGATGTCCGTTACGCACGCGCCCCCGGACGGGACCTCAGGACCTAGCGCACGTCGATCGCGTCACCGGAGGAGTTCACGGCCGGGGTCGTGGACGTACCGGCGAAGGAGTAGCGGAAGGTGCCGTCGGCCGACGCCTTGACCGTGGTCTTCAGGGCGCCCTTGGAGCCCGACTTGACCGTCTTCACGGTGCTGTAGGAGCTCGCGCCCTTCTTCTTGAACTGGAGCTTCACGGACTGGCCCGTGTAGCCCGCGTACTTGCTCGTGTCCCAGTTGGCGCGGGTCAGGGCGCCGGTGACCGTGATGGTCTTGCCCTTCTTGACCGGCTCCGGGGAGGCGTTCACGGTGAGCTTGGACGCGCGCTGGAAGCGGACCGTCTTGTAGGCGTTCTTGACGAGCTTGTCGCCGTCCGAGCCGTGCGCGGCCGCGAGGACCTTCCAGCTGCCCGCGAGGGTGTTGTTGTAGGTGTGCTTCTTCGGGTCGACCGTGAGCGTGATCGTGCAGGTCTTGGTGGTCGCGTTCACGGTGGTGCAGCTGGGCCGGTAGTCCGACGCGTGGACGACCGCGCCGTCGGCGTGGTCGATGTCGGAGCCGTGCCACAGGAAGCCGTCGATCTTCACGATGCCGGACGGGTCGGTCGCCGTGATGGCGATCGTGACCTTCTTCTTCGCGGTGGTGCCGAGCACGATGTCCTTGCCGCCGTTGACGGTGACCTTCGTGATCTTGGTGTCGCCGACGGCCGTGTCGGCCTGCGCGGCCGGGACGGCGAGGGCGGACAGGGCCAGGGCGCCGGACAGGGCGGCCACAGTGGCGCGAATGCGCATGCGTTTCCCCAGGTGGAGAAGGGGGCTCCGCGGAGCGTCGCCGCTGTCACGCGGAGCCCGAGTGATCTAGGAGTCTGTTGACTCGGGAGATCAGACCCACGACGGGGGCGCAGGGTTGTACAGGAAGTTAACTTCTGTACAACCCCACAAACCCCCCGCTCCGCACTCAGTCGAACCAGCGGTCCCGCGCCAGCTCCTGTGTCCGCGACGGGTCCTCCAGAAGAGCCGCCACCTCGAAGCGGCGCGGCCAGTGCCCGGTGGCCCACGCGAGCCCCGCCGCGACGCCCTCCAGGGTCGCGGCGTGCACGGCCCCGTCGCTCGCCCGGCGCCAGTCGAGGGGGGTCTCCCCCGCGAGCAGCTCCTCGTGCTCCACGTACGTGCGCGGCGTCGAAGGACCGAGGAGCACCCGTACGGAATCGGGCACGTCACGCTCCACCCCGGCCGACGTCACCTCGGCGGGCACCGACCCGCTGAGCCTGCGCACCTGGAACAGCTCGGCAAGGTCCGCCGCCTTCCCCGGCTGTACGGGCAGCAGCGGCACCCCGGCGGTCAGCGGCAGCAGGTCCGGGGCGTCGGCGACCAGCGCGTCGGCCGCGTCCACCACCCGCACCTCGCCGTCCACGACGGCCCGCAGCTCGTCCGGGAGCGTCACCTGCTCGGGATCGAGGTCCGCCAACGCGCTGTAGAGGGCGTGCAGTTGACCGGGGGAAACGGTCCTGTCCGGGTCCGCGAGCCGGTCGAGCAGCTCGGCGGCGCCCCCCGGCTCGCCGAGCAGCGCGGCCACCGACGTCCGCACTCCCAGCGCACGCAGCACCTGCTCGTCGTCGAAGCCGGTGGCATCCGCCTCGTCGTACAGCCCGGCGAGCAGCGGGTCGCTCCCCGCGGCGCGCAGACCCGCCGGACGACGGCCGCCGATGACCGGGTGACCGCGCAGCCACCACGCGGTGTACGAGCGGACGGACTCGGTGGTGCCGTCGGGCAGCAGCACCCGCAGCGGCTGGGTCAGGGCGTCCCGCAGCGGCGGCCGCGACAGCAGCGCGAGCGCCCGCGGCCACTGCTCGTCGTCGACCAGGTCCAGATCCCGTACGGCGATGAGCTCCGTCGCGACCGGCGGCACCGGGCTGTCGGGCAGCCGGTCGAGCACGTCCTCGCACCACACGTCCACGGCGTCGAGCAGACCCGCGTCGTCGGGCTCGGCGAAGTCGCCCTCGCGGGGCTCCAGTTCGTCCGGGTCCAGGACGGTGTCGGCGGCGCGCACCAGCGCGAAGTTCGCGAGCACCCCACAGGCGGCGAGCGGCTGCTCCCCCCACCGCTCCGCCAACTCCTCGTCGACGGCGGCGAGTTCACCCTCCCGCATGACCTGCGCGAAGTCGCTCCCGGGCAGCACGAGCTCCCCGGCGGGCGCCGGCTCCCCGTCCTCGTCGGGCAGCGCGAGCGCACCGAGCCACGGCTCGTCGCCGGGGGCGAGGTGCGCGTCCCGCACGAGCCCGAGCACCAGCTCCGCCAACTCCTCCCCGTCCAGGGAGGTTTCGGCCGCCTCGTCCTCGTACCAGGTGTCGTCGTCGAGGGAGGCGGCGACGGCGGCGCGCACCTGCGGGGTGGTGAGGACGGCGCGGGGCGTGGCGGGCAGCGCGCCGAGCTTCTCCAACAGGGGGTGGGCGGCGTCGGGGTGGGCGACCTTGAGACCGAGGCGGGCCAGGGCGGCGGGGTTGTTGTCCCCCTCCGCCGTGGGCAGGAGGATCTGCCGGGGCCCGATCGTCGTCCGCCCGTCGGCCAGCGGAACGGGCAGCCCGCTCAGCCGGTCCGGGTCGACGCCCGCCAGGGTGTCGTAGAGCCGCCGCCACCAGGAGGGCTCCCGCTCCAGGCCCGCGAGCCGGTCGACGGCCTCGGTCAGCGGGACCCGGGCCACGTCCAACGTCCGCAGCTCAGCTCGGCGTTCGAGCCCGGCGGGCAGCAGGCTCGGCAGCACCTCGGCGAGCACGCGTACGGTGTCGGCGCCCGCGCCCTCGACGACCTCGGCGTCGCGGGGGCGCAGCGCCTCGGGCAGCATGTCGTCGTCATCGTCGGCACCACCACCGCGCTGCGCGGCAGGGGGCAGGAAGGCGGTGCGCGGCAGCCGTTCGAGCACGGCGTGCCGCAGCGCCCCGTCCAGCTCCCCCGAGCCGAGCGGCCCCGGCACGAGCCCGATGGCGCCCTCGGTCACCGGCCGCCAGCCGTCGAGGAGTTCGGCGTAGGCGTCGGCGGCGCGCTGCACCAGGAAGTCGGTGAGCGGCCCGGGGGCGGCGTGCCGGCGCGTGGTGTCCAGCGGGAACGAGGCGATGAGCAGGGCGGGCACGCCGAGCGGCTCGTCGCTCGGGGTCGGCGCGTGCACGACGGGCGCGGTGCGCGGCCGCTCGGGCCCGCCGTCGGCCGCGGTGGGCACGGCCCAGGTCACGGACCAGTGGGGGCGCAGCCGCTCCTCGACGGGCCGGTCCTTGAGGAGGGCGGGGTCGAGGGGGCCGTGGGCGCTGTGGGTGCGCCAGCGCGTCGTAGCAGTACCGGTGCTGCTGTCCGTACCGGTGGCGCTGTCTGTACCGGTGGTGCTGTCCTCGACGACGGTGTACGGGGGTTCGTCGCGGCGGCGGAGGGTGCGGACGGTGCCGTCGGGGGTCTCGACGCGGACCTCGGTGAGGCCCGGGAGGGCCAGCAGGAGGGCGTCGTCGATGCCGTCGAGGAGGCGGGCCACGAGGTCCTCGGCGGCGGCGTCGCGCAGCGGCAGGATGACGACGGAGTCATAGCCGTCGGGGGCGGTGCCCTCGGCGGGGAGCGGCAGCCGCAGCAACGGCACGTGCCCGTCGCGCCGCCGGATCTCCTCGCCGAGTCCCGGGCTGAACCGGGCGGTCTCGGCGGCGAGTTCACGGGCCTCGGCGAGGGACCAGCGGATGCCGCCGGTGCGGCCGACGAGGGCGGGCTCGTCGGAGACGGCGAGGACGGCGGCGAAGCCGACGCCGAAGCGGCCGACGCTGCCGGTCCCCTCTCCCGGCCGGCTCTCCCTCTTGGCGGAGGCGCGGAGGGTGGACAGCGACTCGACGCCCGCCGCGTCCAGCGGGGCGCCGTTGTTGGCGGCGGCGAGGACGCCGTCCCGGAGGGTGAGGGCGAGGCGGCCCGGGACGCGGGCGCGGGCCGCGGCGTCGGCGGCGTTCTGGGCGAGCTCGACGACGAGGCGGTCGCGGTAGCCGCCGAGGGCGAGGTCTTCCTCGGCGTTGGCGTCCTCGCGGAAGCGGGCGGGGGCTGCGGCCCAGCCGTCCAGGACGGTGCGGCGGAGGCGGGTGGTGCCGAAGGGGTCGGTTCCCTCGGGGGCGGGCCGCACGGGCTTGCTCACGGTCACTCCTTGTTGCCGTCCGCGGATTCGGGCGAACGCTACCGCGTGGCTGGGGCGGGCTTTCCCCCTCCCCACCCCTACCCGAATGCCCCGACTCCGTCGGCCTGGGGTGCCCGTCCTGGGGCTTCGCCCCTAGACCCCGCTATCGGCGCTGAACGCGCCTCGTCCTCAAACGCCGGACGGGCTGAAATGCCCCCAGCCGCGGCCGAGCACACTCAGCCCGTCCGGCGTTTGAGGACGAGCCCTTAAGGCGATACGGGGTGCTCCAGGGCCGACGGAGTCGGCGGATTCGGGAAGGGGCGCCCGCGCGCGGAGCGCGCTGAAGGATGCGGCGGGGAAAGAACCGCCGGAGGCAAGCCCCAGCCCCCACCTACGAGTGGCCGAGATCCTCGCTCGGCCCCGCCGCCGTCACCGACCCCGAGTCGGAGTCGGGACGCAGCGGCAGGACGTCGACGCGGGTCTCGTCCAGAACCGGCGGGGCCGGCCGCGGAGGCTTCGGCATGACCGCCGCCTCCGAGTGGCCACCACACCCGTACGAGAGGGAGACCACCCTCCCGTCCGCGGGCCCGAACTCGTTCGCGCACACCCCGAACGCCTGCCCCAACGACCCGCCGATCGGCGCCAGGAAGCCACAGCTGGCGCACGACGCGGGCGCCGCCTGCGCCATCGGGGTCTTCCCCCCGTACGCCTCCTCCCAGCGGTCGGCCGCCGTGTGCAGGCCGTAGCGGGAGAGGACGCGGGCACGGCGCATGCCCAGTTCGTCGGCGACCGCGGCGATCGAGCCGCGCGCGGGCGCCACCGGAAGGTTCGCGGGCGAGCCCGAGGTGACCTCGGCGTCCTCCGCCTCCACCAGCTCCGCCATCTCCTCCGAGACCGCGGAGTTCGGCGGGGGCTCCTCCTCGCCGGAGAAGCCGGGCTCCAGGCGGAGGTCCTCGGCGTCCGTGGGGAGCAGGTCGCCGGGGCCCATGTCGCCGGGGCGGAGCCGCTCGCTCCACGGCACCCACTCGGGTGCGAGGAGGGCGTCCGGGCCGGGCAGCAGAACCGTCTCGTCGAGCGTGACGACCTTCGCGCGCGAGGCCCGGGCGACGGTCACCGCCCAGCGCCAGCCGCGGTAGCCGGGCTCCTTGCACTCGAAGAGGTGCGTGACGACGCGATCGCCCTCGACGACGACTTCGACGTGCTCCCCGACCACGCCGGGCGCCGCCGCCTCCTCGGCCGCCGCGCGGGCGAGGCCGACCGCCTCCGCGCAGAGCCGGTCGGGCGTACGCGGGGTGCGCGGGGTACGGCTTCGCGTTGTCGCTGCGCTCACAGGTATCGCTTCTCTCCTACGCCGTCTCACGAGTGCGCCACCCTTACGCGGAGGTGCGGACGGAGCGGACCGGAGGGCCGCGTCGACGTCCGCGCCCGACGTTCTCGGGCGCACCTACGTCATCCATTCTGCGGGATGACCGAGAGGCGCGCGGCCAAGAACAACCGCCGCAGGCGCGCTACGCACGCTACCTGTTCCCGGCGCCCGCGCCCACACCGACGTACGACTCCTCGTGCTCCGACCCTGCTCCCGGCGCGCTCCCGCGGTGCCCGCGGGGCCCCGGTGGTGGCGTTCCGGGCGGTCTCCCGGCGCGTTCCCGGCGCGTTCCCGGCGGGGATCTTCCTTCAGACGCCCGTCCATAAATGCACTAGCCAGGCCCCTCAGAGGGCACTATGACGGGGTGGCTCCCACGAGGTCGTCCTATGGATCGGACCGGCCGGGCCTGGTGAGACGGGCCGGCCGTGCGGTCGGCCGCGCCCTGCACCTGCCGTTCACCGGCACGGCGCGCGGCATCCGCAAGGCCACCCATGCGCACGGCGCGGGCGAGTCGGGGCTCGGCAAGCTGATCGAGCTGCACGCGGTGAACGGCGCGGGCGACGTGATGGTCACCGTCGCGCTCGCCTCGACCGTCTTCTTCTCCGTGCCGACCGACGAGGCGCGCGGGCGCGTCGCCCTCTACCTCGCCATCACCATGGCCCCCTTCACTCTCCTCGCCCCCGTCATCGGCCCGCTCCTGGACCGCCTGCCGCACGGCCGCCGGGCCGCGATGGCGGGCGCGATGCTGGCCCGGGCGCTGCTCGCGCTGGTCCTGTCCGGGGCGGTCGTCACCGGCAGCATGGAGCTGTATCCGGCGGCGCTCGGCGTGCTGGTGTCGTCGAAGGCGTACGGGGTGGTGCGCAGCGCCGTCGTGCCGCGCCTGCTGCCGCCGCGCTTCTCCCTGGTGAAGGCGAACTCGCGGGTCACGCTCGGCGGGCTGCTCGCGACGGGCATCGCCGCGCCGATCGGGGCGGGGCTGCAGTCGGTCGGGCCGCGCTGGCCGCTCTACGGGGCGTTCGTGATCTTCATGTGCGGGATGTTCCTGTCGCTCTCGCTGCCGCACAAGGTCGACTCGGCGAAGGGCGAGGACAAGGCGCTGCTCGCCGCCGACGAGGCACATCTGCACGGCCCGGCGGCCCGGGAGGCGGCGGCCACCGGGGGCCGTGAGCGGCGGCCGGGGCTGCGGACCGTGGGGCCCGCCGTGACCCATGCGCTCGGGGCCAACGCCACGCTGCGCTGTCTGTCCGGCTTCCTCATCTTCTTCCTGGCGTTCCTGCTGCGCGAGGAGCCCCTGGCCGGGCAGAGCGCCGCGGTGTCGCTGGGGATAGTGGGAGTGTCGGCGGGCGCGGGCAACGCGCTCGGCACGGCGGTCGGCGCGTGGCTGCAGTCGCGGGCCCCGGAGATCATCATCGTGACCGTCGTCGGCGTCGTCCTCGGCGTCGCGGTCACCGCGGCGGTCTTCTTCGGGGCGGTGGGCGTGGCGTGCCTCGGCGCGGTCGCCGGGTTCGCGCAGGCGCTCGCGAAGCTGTCGCTCGACGCGCTGATCCAGCGGGACGTGCCGGAGCAGGTGCGCACCTCGGCGTTCGCGCGCTCCGAGACGCTGCTGCAGATGGCGTGGGTGGTGGGCGGAGCGATCGGCATCGCGCTGCCGCTGATCGGGCAGGTGGGTCTGTCGGTGGCGGCGTCGATCGTGGCGCTCGGCTGGGCTTCGACGGTGCGGGGGCTGCTCGCCTCGGCCCGGCACGGCGGGGCGCGGCGGGCCAGGGTCGCCTGACGGCGCGGGTGTGCACGCCCGGCGGTGCGGGTCCGCGCGCCGCCGGTACCGGGTCCGCGGCACGCCGACCCCACGTGGCGGGCGGGCCCGAGGGGCCCGATAGCCTTCCCGCATGACCTCCCAGCCCCGCGGCCGTACCAGCGTGACGCGCCGCCGCCGCACCGTGGCCGCCATCGGCGCCGTCTCCGCCGGACTCCTCGTCCTGTCCGCCTGTGACAAGCCGACCCCGATGGCCACCGTGACGATCGGCAAGAACTCGGTGAACTCGCAGGCCACCTGCTACGACGACGGCAAGGACATCGGCCGCAAGAAGGCCATCGCGTGCGCCCTCAAGAAGGCGTCGAAGTCGATCTCGATGGGCCAGGGCGACACCCTGCGCATCGGCGTCGACCCGGAGGTCGCGGACACGGGCTGGTCGCTGTACATCAACGGCCAGCAGGTCACCAACCCCTCCAAGAAGACCTACTTCGCCTTCCAGGGCGTCGACCTCTTCGCCCCGCAGCAGGGCCAGCCGGCCCCGAAGCAGCTGTACATCAGCGTCGTCGAGCAGAACAAGGCGGGCGACGAGTACAAGGGCGTGTGGAACTTCAAGCTCAAGAACGCGGACGAGGACTGACCGAGCGAGCCGTCCCCTCTCCCGCATGCGTGTCCTGATCGCCACCGCCGTCCCGGCCGAACGGGACGCGGTGGCTCGCGCGTTCACGACCGCCCCCGCCGGTGCCTTCGACGTCCTCGCCGTGGGGGTCGGCCCGGCCGCCGCCGCGGCGGGCACGGCCACCGCACTGGCCCGTGCCGACGTCCCGTACGACCTCGTCGTCTCCGCGGGCATCGGCGGCGGCTTCGCCCCGGACGCGCCCGTCGGCTCGCTCGTCGTGGCCGACGCCATCACCGTCGCCGACCTCGGCGCGGAGTCCCCGGACTCCCCCGGCGGCTTCCTGCCGGTCACCGAACTCGGTTTCGGGGCCGTCACCCACGGTCCGCCGCTTTCCCTCGTACGAGATGTCGCCGCCGCCACCGGTGCGGCGACCGGGACGGTCCTGACCGTGTCGACGGTGACGGGCACGGCGGCGCGGGCCGAGGCGCTGCGCGCACGTCACCCGGGGGCCCTCGCCGAGGCGATGGAGGGCTTCGGGGTCGCCGAGGCCGCCGCCGCGCACGGGCTGCCCGTCCTGGAGATCCGCGCGGTCTCCAACCCCGTCGGCCCGCGCGACCGCGCCGCCTGGCGCATCGGGGACGCGCTCGCCGCCCTCACCGACGCCTTCGGGAAGTTCCCACCGGTACTGGAGAGTTGGACCCAGCATGACGACTGACCCCACGGACGGCCGGACGGACGGCCGCACGGACGCCGCGCTGAAGATCGCGTACTCCCCCTGCCCCAACGACACCTTCGTCTTCGACGCCTGGGCCCACGGCCGCGTCCCCGGCGCGCCCGCCCTCGACGTCACCTTCGCGGACATCGACATCACCAACGGCATGGCGGAGCGCGGTGAGTTGGATGTCCTGAAGGTGTCGTACGCCGTCCTGCCGTACGTCCTCGACGAGTACGCGCTGCTGCCCTGCGGGGGTGCGCTGGGGCGCGGGTGCGGGCCGCTGGTGCTGACCCGGGAGCCGGGGGTGGACCTGGCGGGCAGGACGGTGGCCGTCCCGAGCGAGAAGTCCACCGCGTATCTGCTGTTCCGGCTGTGGGCGGCGGACGTGGTGCCGGGCGGGGTCGGCGAGATCGTGGTGCTGCCCTTCGACCAGATCATGCCGGCGGTGCGGGACGGGAAGGTGGACGCGGGCCTGGTCATCCACGAGGCGCGCTTCACGTACCAGAACTACGGGCTCAACTGCCTTGCGGACATGGGGGAGCACTGGGAGGCGACGACGGGCCTGCCCATCCCGCTGGGGGCGATCATCGCGAAGCGGGCGCTGGGAGAGGCCGTGCTGCGGGAGCTGGCCGCCGCGGCGCGCACCTCGGTCCGCATGGCCTGGGACGACCCCGAGGTGTCCCGGCCCTACGTCCTGGAGCACGCCCAGGAGATGGACCCGGCGGTCGCCGACCAGCACATCGGCCTGTACGTGAACGAGTTCACCGCCGACCTCGGGGAGGACGGGTACGCGGCGGTGCGGGGGCTGCTGACGCGGGCGGCGGCGGAGGGTCTGGTGCCGGCGCTGGCGCCGGGTGCGCTGGCGTTCCCGTAACGGAACGCCGGACGGGCTGCATCAGCCCGTCCGGCGTTCGAGAGTGGGGGGAGCTAGACGTCCAGTTGGTCCGCCACCGCGCGCAGGAGGCCGGCGATCTTGGCGCCGGACGCCTTGTCCGGGTAGCGGCCCTTCTCCAGCATCGGCGTGATGTTCTCCAGAAGCGTGGTCAAGTCCTGGACGATGGAGGCGAGTTCGTCCGGCTTGCGGCGCTGCGCCGCCGCCACGGACGGCGTCGGGTCGAGGATCGTCACCGACAGGGCCTGGTCGCCCCGCTGCCCCGCGACCACGCCGAACTCGACGCGCTGTCCGGGCTTGAGTGTGTCGACGCCGGCGGGCAGGACGGAGGAGTGCACGAAGACGTCACCGCCGTCGTCACGGGAGAGGAAGCCGAAGCCCTTCTCGCTGTTGAACCACTTGACCTTGCCGGTAGGCACGTGAAGTCCTCGTCCTCGTACTTGTCGTCGTGAAAAACGGCTCTGGATAGCACTACAGCGGGTCGACCGACCCGCCAGCTCCAAGACTATTGGTCCCGGGGCCGCTGACAAGACGTCCCCGGATTCTTCCTACGCGCTGGGAACTACCCTGGTCCGGTGCGTGACAAAACCCAAGCCAATTCCGCCGGACCGGGCGACGGCCTCGTCCGCGTCGGAGCGATCGTCTTCTTCGTCGGAGCCGTGGCCACACTGGTCACCGTGGCCCCGCTCTTCCTCGGTTCGGACCCCTTCCCGCCGATCGCGTACGCGGTGTGCATGCTGATGGGCGTGGGGTTCCTGATCGCCGCCGCGGGGGTGCTGCGCGGGGTCGCCGTGCAGCGCAGGCAGGCCAAGTCCCAGGCGTAGTCCCAGGCGGAGGCGTAGTCCTAGGCGGAGGCGTAGGAGGCGATCCAGGACGGGAACTCGGTCAGGTCGGCCAGGACCACGTCCGCGCCCGCCGCGCGCAGTTCCGCTGCGTCGCACGGCCCCGTCGGCACCGCGACGGAGAGCGCGCCCGCCGTACGCGCACCGCGTACATCACCGGTGTGGTCCCCGACGTACACGGACGCACCATGCTCCCGCAGGGCCTCCGCCTTGCGCTCGGCCCACAGGTTGCCGATGAGCTCGTCCGCGCCGAGGCCCAGGTGCGCCAGGTGGAGCTTGGCGCTGGGCTCGTACTTCGCGGTGACGACGATCGCGCGGCCGCCCGCCGCGTGCACCGCGTCGATCGCCTCGCGCGCGCCCGGCATCGCGAGCGACCCGGTGATCGCGTGTGTGGGATACATCTCACGGTAGAGGTCGCTCATCTCCGCGACCTTGTCGGCCGGGAACCAGTTCGCGATCTCCTCCTCCAGCGGCGGGCCGAGCCGCGTGACGACGAGGTCCGCGTCGATGTACGTGCCGGTGCGCTCGGAAAGCTCCAGGTAGACGGCGCGGATACCGGGCCTGGAATCGATCAGGGTCATGTCGAGGTCGAAGCCGACGGTCAACGCGCGTGAAGTCATGGGGCCATTGTGGCGCCACTGGGCCGGGCCGGGGCGCCCCTCCCCCGCCGTAGACTTAGCCAAGCCTTACCAAGGCTTACCGAGCCCGACCGCGGCTTGCCGAGACCGTCCCCTCTGCCCGTGAACAACCTCTGAAACGAGCCTCAGCCGATGCGTGTGCCAGCCAGACGCGCGGTCGCGATGACGGCGGCCGTCGTGGCCCTGCTGCTCGCGATTCTGCTCAGCCTCTCCGTCGGCGCCCGCGCCATCGCGCCCTCCGCCGTCCTCGACGCCCTGCTGCACGGCGGGCACAGCGACGCCGCCGAGGTGGTCCGCGGGATGCGGGTGCCGCGCACCGTGATCGGGGTGCTGGTCGGCGCCGCGCTCGCCGTCGCGGGCACCGCCCTGCAGGGCATCACCCGGAACCCCATCGCCGATCCCGGCATCCTCGGCGTCAGCCAGGGCGCCTCGGTGGGCGTCGTGCTCGCCATCGCGTTCGCGGGCGTGCACACGCTGACCGGGTACGTGTGGTGGGCGTTCGCGGGGGCCGGGATCGCCTCCGTCGCCGTGTACGCGATCGCGGCGAGCGGGCGGGGCGGCGCGACGCCCGTGAAGCTCGCGCTCGGCGGCGCCGCGATCAACGCGCTGCTCGTCTCGGTGACCACGTCGGTCCTCACCACGAAGGCGTCCGCGATCGACGAGTTCCGCTTCTGGCAGGTGGGTTCGCTCTCCGGGCGCGACGCCGCGATCGTCGGCCAGATCTGGCCGTTCCTCGTCGTGGGGCTGCTCCTCGTCGCCTCCGTGGCCCGGGGTCTTGACGCGCTCGCGCTCGGCGAGGACGTGGCGAAGGGGCTCGGGCAGAAGGTCGCGACGGTGCGCGTCGTGGGCGGGCTCGGGGCGACGGTCCTGACGGGCGCGGGCGTCGCGGCCGCCGGGCCCATCGCCTTCACCGGCCTCGCGGTCCCGCACATCGCCCGCGCCCTCGTGGGCGGCGGCCACCGCTGGGTGCTGCCGATGGCGGCGGTCCTCGGCCCGGTGATGCTGCTCGTGTCGGACACCGTGGGGCGCGTGATCTTCCCGCCGAGCGAGGTCCCGGCCGGTGTGATGACGGCGCTCATCGGGGTGCCGTTCCTGGTGGCGCTGGTGCGCAGGAAGGCGGTACCGGCGTGACCGCCACCCTCGGCACCACCCCCGAGCCCGCCCTGAACCCCCGGATCCGGCCCGCCGGTTACGCGGTACTCCGCGTGCGCGGGGCCGCGTTCATGGTGCACCGCAGGGCCGCCGTGGTGGCCACCACGCTCACCGTGCTGCTCGCCGCGGCCTGTCTCGCCTACCTCTGCGTGGGCGAGTCCTTCGTGCAGCCCGTCGAGGCCCTGAAGGTCGTCTTCGGGCAGCCGTCCCCGGACGAGCTGGTCGTGGGAACGCTGCGCGAGCCCCGCATGGTCGTCGGTCTCCTCGTCGGTGCCGCGTTCGGCGTCGCGGGCGGGCTCATCCAGACCGTCGCCCGCAACCCCCTCGCCAGCCCCGACATCATCGGCATCAGCCAGGGCGCGAGCGCGCTCACCGTCGGCGCGATGACCTTCGGCCTCACCTCGTACGCGGTGCTGCCCTATCTCTCGGTGCTCGGCGGGGTCCTCGCCGCCGCCCTCGTGTACGTCTTCGCCTGGCGCGGCGGTCTGCACGCCACCCGCTTCGTGCTCATCGGCATCGGCTTCGCGATCGCGTTGCGGTCCATCACCACGCTCTTCATGACGAAGGGCGACTACCTCGTCGCCCAGCAGGCGCAGATCTGGATGACGGGCTCCCTCAACGGGCGCGGCTGGGCCGAGGCGAACCCGCTCGGCCTGACCCTCCTCGTGCTGCTGCCCTTCGTCCTCTGGGCGGCCCGCGCACAGCGCTCGGTCACCCTCGACGACGACACCGCGACGGCGCTCGGGGTGCGCCTGGGACGCGTACGCCTGGGGCTCGTCGCGCTCGGCGTGGTGCTCGCGTCCGTGGCGACCGGCGCCGCCGGGCCCGTCGACTTCGTGGCGCTGCTCGCCCCGCAGATCGCCCGGCGCCTGACCCGCACCGCGCAGATCCCGCTGCTCAGTTCGGCGCTGCTGGGCGCGCTGATCGTCGTCCTCGCCGACCTGCTCGCCCGCCGTCTCTTCGCGCCGACCGAGCTTCCGGTGGGCGTCCTCACGGCGGCTGTCGGGGCGCCGTATCTGATCTGGCTCATCGTCCGGAGCCGTACCGTCCGCAATGGAGGCACCGCATGACGACGTCCCGCCCGTCTCCCGACCTCCGCCCCTCAACGAGCGCTGACGCGCGCACCTCTCGACTGTCGACCACGGAACTGACCCTCGCCTACGAGGACCGCGCCGTCGTGCACGAGCTCGACCTGGCGATCCCCGACGGCCGGGTCACGGTCATCGTCGGCCCCAACGCCTGCGGGAAGTCGACCACCCTGCGCGCCCTCGGGCGGCTGCTCAGGCCGAAGAGCGGTGCCGTGCTGCTCGACGGCGAGGAGCTCGCCAAGCTGCCGACGAAGAAGATCGCCCAGCGGATCGGGCTGCTCCCGCAGTCGCCCGTCGCCCCCGAGGCCATCACCGTCGCCGACCTCGTCTCGCGCGGCCGCCAGCCGCACCAGCACTGGTGGCAGCAGTGGTCCGACGAGGACGAGCGCGCCGTCACCGAGGCCATGGCGCGCACCGACGTCACCGCCCTCGCCGAGCGGTCCGTGGACGAGCTGTCCGGCGGGCAGCGGCAGCGCGTGTGGATCGCGATGGTCATCGCGCAGCAGACGGACCTGCTGCTCCTCGACGAGCCCACGACCTACCTCGACATCTCGCACCAGGTCGAAGTCCTCGATCTCGTACGCCAGTTGGCCGCACCGACCCCCGAGGGTGAGCCGGGCCGCACCGTGGCCGTCGTGCTGCACGACCTCAACCAGGCCGCCCGCTACGCCGATCACCTCGTCGCCATGAAGGCGGGGCGGATCGTCGCCGAGGGCGCCCCCTCGAAGATCGTCACCGCGGAGCTCGTACGGGAGGTCTTCGGCCTGGAGTGCGTGGTCGTCCCGGACCCGGTGACGGGCTCGCCCCTGATCGTCCCCGGCGCGCCCTGGAGCGCCACCGCCCCCAGTCCCACCGACGAAAGGCTCTCCTCATGACCGGCTCCCGCACCGTGCCCGCCCGCCGCCGCGCCCTCGCCGTCGGCGCGCTCGCACTGACCGGCGGGCTCGTCCTGTCCGCCTGCGGCTCCTCCGGCTCCGGCGACGGCGGCAAGGACGCGGGCGGCAGGACCCGCGCCGTCGACACCGCCATGGGCGAGGTCCAGGTGAAGGAGCACCCGCAGCGCGTCGTGGTGCTCGACACCGCCGAGCTGGACTCCGCGCTGACGCTCGGTGTGCAGCCGGTCGGGGCCACGCACGTCGAGGCCGCCGAGGGCTTCCCGAGCTATCTGCCGAAGGGCGAGCTCAAGGGCGTCAAGGACGTCGGCGTGATGGAGAGCCCCGACATGGAGGCCATCGCCGCGCTGAAGCCGGACCTCATCCTCACCAGCAAGATCCGGCACGGCGCCAAGTACGAGCAGCTGAAGAGCATCGCGCCGACCGTCATGACGGAGACCACCGGCTACCCCTGGCGGCAGAACTTCCAGGTGCACGCCGAGGCCCTCGGCAAGCAGGACGAGGCCAAGAAGGTCGCCGCCGCCTACATGGCGCACGCCAAGAAGGTGACGACGGCGCTCGGCGGCCCCGAGAAGGCCAGGGCGACCAAGGTCAACGTCCTCCGCTTCCTGGAGGGCGCCGACATCCGCCTCTACGGCGACCAGAGCTACATCGCGACGGTCCTCAAGGACGTCGGCCTCGGCCGCCCCGCGATCGTGAAGAAGGCGAAGGACGGGTTCTCCTACGACCTGAGCCCCGAGAAGATCGACCTCGCCGACACGGACGTCATCTTCCAGTCGACGTACGGCGACCCGAAGAAGGCGAAGGAGACGCAGACCGTCGGCAGCGGCCTGTGGAAGAACATGAAGGCCGTGAAGTCGGGCGACGTCCACAAGGTCGACGACGAGCTGTGGATCCAGGGCATCGGCTACACGGCGGCGAACAAGATCCTGGACGAGATGCAGCGCGATCTCACGAAGTAGTCCGCCGAATCAGTCCGAAGCAGGCCGCCCCGTACGGCAGTTGGTCACGGCCGTTGCCGCTGCGATCTCCACAGCAGGAAGAGCGCGGAGGCGACGGCCGCCCCCCGCAGCACCCACGGCCAGGTCTCCACGATCGCGTCGTTCATGTGCCCGTCCGCGATCGGCTCGCCCCAGCGGCCCTGGGTGCGGCCCCACAGCCAGGCGATGCCGCCCGCCGCCACCAGGCCCGGCATGCCGAGCACGGCCCACTTGGCCTCGGCCCGGCTGAGCTTGCGGGTGGTGTAGGCGATCACCCAGCCGACGCCGAGCGCGATGAGGTTGCCGACGATGGCGCCGACGGTGAGCAGGGCGGCGGCGATCAGGAGCAGCGGGTTCACGAAGGCGGGGCCCGAGCGGGGCTCCCTGGCGGGGGCGGAGCGGCGGCCGCCGCCGAGGATGCGGCGGCGGGGAGCGGCTTCGACGGCGCCGTCGTCGTCCTCGTCCTGCGCCTCGTCGCCCTCGGCCTCCTCTTCGTACTCCTCTTCCTCGTACTCCCCCTCTTCCTCCTCCGCCTCCTCTTCCTCACCCTGGGGCGGCGGGGGCTTGAGTATCTCGGGGATCTCCACGCCGCCGGTGAACCCGGGCAGGCTGTCGTCGAGCCCGAACGGGCTGGTGCGGCGGTCGACCCGCCACCAGTCCGGCTCCACGCCGCCGTGGTCGCCGAGCTCGTCCATGCCCGCGAGGTGCGGCGGGGAGGGGGCGTCGCGGCGCCGCTCCTGCGTCGGGGCGGGCTTGTCCAGGCGCGTCGTACGGGGGGCACGCGGGGTGCGGGGGCGGGGGACCTTGCGGCGCAGGCGCTCGGAGAGCGGGGCGTCGTCGGTGCCCGCCGCACGCTGCGAGGGAAGCTCGACACGGGTCTCCCGTGGCACGCGCGGGCCGTCGCCGCCCTCGCCCGCCGCGTCGACGAGCTCCTCCGGGGTGCCGAGGCTGCTGAGGAGACGGCGGACGCCCGCCGGGGTGTCGGCGGCCGTGGAGCGGCGGCGTTCGATCTCGCCGCGCAGCTCCGAGACGAGGCGCATACGGGTGCCGGAGGGCAGTTGACGCTGCTGGGCCACGTCGCCGACGCGGCTCAGGTAGTCGAAGACGAGCTTGTCGCTCTCGATCCCCACGAAGTCCCCTCCGGGGCGGCTCTGTTGACGGTTCTCCCCGCACGTGACGGTACCGCCTGCACCCGGTGACGTGGGCCCCCGGTGCCCACCCGACCCGCTACCGTGGGCCGGATGAGCACCCACGAGCAGGCGGCCGGGCAGGCCGCGGACTCCGCAGCGCGCCCTGCCGATGCAGTCCCGCGCTCCCTCGCCGAGTCCCTGCGCGCCAGCGGGGACGCCGAGCTCGCCGGGCTGCTCCGGGCCCGCCCCGACCTGCTCACCCCGGTGCCGAACGACCTCACGCAGCTCGCCACCCGGGCCGGCACCCGGGCCTCCGTGGTGCGCGCCCTCGACCACCTCGACCGGTTCGCGCAGCAGACCGCCGAGGCGCTCGCGGTGGCGCCCGACCCCGCCTCGTACGCGGAGCTCCTGAGCCTCCTCGCCGGGGACGGGCAGGACGGTGTGCGGGACCGGGGCGCCGTCGAGTCGGGACTGCGCCGGGCGCTCGGCACGCTGCGCGCACAGGCCCTGGTCTGGGGGCCCGACGACCGGCTCCGCCTGGTGCGCACCGTCCGCGAGCTGCTCGCGCCCGCCCCGCAGCACCCGTCCCCGACCGGGCTCGGGCCGACCGTCGCCGAGGCGACCGCCGGGATGTCGCCGGGCCGCATCCAGGAGATCGTCGCGGCGGTGGGCCTGCCCTCGACGCACGACGCGGTCTCCGCCGTGCACTCCCTGACCGGGCTGTTCACCGACCGCGCCCGGATGTCGGCGCTCCTGGACGAGGCGCCCGCCGCCGCCGTCGAGGTGCTCTCGCGCCTCGTCTGGGGGCCGCCGTACGGCCAGGTCACCGCCGAGCCGGCCGCGCATCTGCGCTGGCTCCTGGACCGCGCCCTGCTCGTGCCGACCTCGCCCGGCACCGTCGTGCTGCCCCGCGAGGCCGCCCTCCACCTGCGCGGCGGCCGCGCCCACCGCGCCGCCGAACCGCAGCCGCCCGAGGTCACGGCGGCCCGCGAACACCGCCCACAGGTTGTGGACGCTACGGCGGCGGGCCAGGCGTACACGGCGCTCGCCACCGTCGAGGAGCTCCTGAAGGACTGGGACGAGGGCGGGCCCGCGGTGCTGCGCGCGGGCGGGCTCAGCGTGCGCGACCTGAAGCGGACGGCGGTGGCCCTGGACGTGCCGGAGCCGCAGGCCGCGTTCTGGGTCGAACTCGCCTACGCCGCCGGGCTGCTGGCGGCCGACGGCGAGGCCGACGAGCGGTACGCGGCGACCCCCGCGTACGACGAGTGGCTCGAACTCCCCGCCGCCCAGCGCTGGTCGTCCCTCGCCTCCGCCTGGCTCGCCGCCACCCGCACCGCGGGCCTGGTCGGCGGCCGCGACGGCAAGGACCGCACCCTCTCCGCGCTCGGCCCGCACCTGGACCGCTCGGCCGCCCCCGAGGTGCGCCGCCGCGTCCTCGGCCTCATCGCGTCGCTGCCCGAGGGCGCGTCCCCGGACCCCGACTCGCTCCTGGGCCGCCTGCGCTGGCAGCGCCCGTCCCCCGCCTCCCTCGAACTGCGGACGAGGATGGCCCAATGGACCGTCACCGAGGCCGAGTTGCTCGGGGTGACGGGGCGCGGGGCGCTGTCTGCGCACGGCCGCGCGCTGCTGGGCCCGGACGGCAGCGCCGCACCGGCCACCGCCTTCGCCACGGGCCCCACCGCCGCCGAACTCGCCCTGGCCGCCGCCGCGTCGGGCCGCCTGCTCGCCCCGCTCCTGCCCGAACCCCTCGACCACGTGCTGCTCCAGGCCGACCTGACCGCCGTCGCGCCCGGCCCGCTGGAGCGCCCGCTCGCCGACGCGCTCGCCGTCCTCGCGGACGTCGAGTCGAAGGGCGGCGCCACGGTCTACCGCTTCACGCCCGGCTCCGTGCGGCGCGCGCTCGACGCCGGCCGGTCCGCGTCCGACCTGCACGCCTTCCTCGCCGCCCACTCCCGTACGCCGGTCCCGCAGCCCCTCACGTATCTGATCGACGACGTGGCGCGGCGCCACGGCCACCTGCGCATCGGCGCGGCATCCGCCTACGTCCGCTGCGACGACGAGGCGCTCCTGAACGAGATCCTCGCCGACAAGCGCTCGGCCGGGCTCCGCCTGCGCCGCCTAGCGCCCACCGTCCTGGCCGCCCAGGCCGACCCGGCGGGCCTCCTGGAAGGGCTGCGCTCCATGGGGTTCGCGCCCGCCGCCGAGGGCCCCGAGGGCGACGTCCTGATCGCCCGCGCACACGCCCACCGCACGCCCCCGCGCACGGCGCCCGAGCCGGTGCCGGACGGGCCGCCGCTGCCCGACGCCACCCTGATCGGCGCCGCCGTGCGCGCCATCCGCGCGGGCGACCTGGCCTCGACGGCCCCCCGCAAGGAGGGCGCCGGTGCGAGCGCCGCGCACACGTCGGGCGGCGAACTCCCGCGCACCACGGCCGCCGAGACCCTCGCCACGATGCAGGCCGCGGTGCTGACCGGGGACGCCCTGTGGATCGGCTACGTCAACGCGGAGGGCGCGGCGAGCCAGCGCGTCATCGCCCCGATCCGGGTCGAGGGCGGCTTCGTGACGGCGTACGACCACACGGCGGACGAGGTGCGGACGTATCCGCTGCACCGGGTGACGGGGGTCGCGGAGCTCGCGGAGGAGTAGACCCTGAGGGGGACCTAGGGGTCGGGCTCAGCCTGCGGGTGGACGGTGGGCGGCCACGGGTTACCCCCGCAGGCCGATGTGGATCAAACCGCCGCGATCCACCATGGATACATGAGCACCGCAGCCTTCAGCCCGTCGTCCGCGGCGGCCGCACCGGCCGCCTCCCTCTCAGCCCATGGGGCCACGGCGTCGTCCGCCGCGGCCCACCGTCCGCACCGCCTCGGTGACGCCCTGCGCGCCGCGAAGGTCTTCGTGAGCACGGCCTTCGGGGTCGTCGTCCTCGGGGAGTACGCGGAAGAGGCAGGCGTCCGCCGCGCCTGACCCGGGGTTACGGGGTCAACTCCCCACCCACCCACTACAGTCGACGGACTGTGACCCCTCGATCACAGTCCGCACTCACCCTGCTCACCGTCTCCCTCGCCGCTCTCGTCACCCTCTGCGCCCTCCAGGGCCTGCCCATGGCCGACGCCCTGGTCTACCGGGCGGAAGGCGCGGCCGTCGCGCACGGCGGCGACCTCTACGGCTTCACCGTCACCGAGTGGCAACTGCCCGCCACGTACCCGCCGTTCGCGGCGGTCCTCTTCGTCCCGACGACGTGGCTGCCGGTCGCCGCCCTCAAGGCCGCCTTCCTCGTCGTGAACACCGGCCTCCTCACCGCCCTCCTCCACCTCTCCGCGAAGCTGGCGGGCCTCCGGACGCGCCCCACGGCCCTGTGCGCCGCGACGGCCCTCGCCCTCTGGCTCGAACCCGTCTTCCAGACCGTCCTGTTCGGGCAGATCAACCTGGCCCTGGCCTGTCTGGTGCTGTGGGACCTCACACGGCCTCCGGGTTCCCCGGCGCACGGCTTCGGCATCGGTGTCGCCGCAGGGATCAAGCTCACTCCGGCCGTCTTCATCGCGTACCTGTTGCTCACGCGCCGCGTGCGTGAGGGCTGCACGGCGCTGGCCGCGTTCGCCGGCACGGTGCTCCTCGGCGCGCTCGTCCTCCCGTACGCCACCGTCGAGTTCTTCACCCGGCGGGTCTTCGAGACGGGCCGGGTCGGCAAGGCGTGGATCGTCGACAACCAGTCGCTGCAGGGGCTCGTCGCACGCGTCCTGCACACCGCGGAGCCGGGCCTCGCGTGGGCCGTTCCCGCGGGAGTCCTCGGCGTCGCGGGCCTGTGGCTGGCCCGCCGGAGCGGGGACGGGCCGTGGGGGATCCTGGCGACCGCCTGCACCGCGCTCCTGGTCTCCCCCATCAGCTGGTCCCACCACTGGGTGTGGTGCGTGCCGCTGCTCGTGCTGCTGTGGGCGCGGGGGCACCGGCGTACGGCAGCGGCGGTGGCGGTGGTCTTCACGGCCCGCACGATGTGGCTGCTGCCCCATGCGGGCGACCTGGACCTGCGACTGCCGTGGTGGCAGCAGGCGTTGGCGTCGCCGTATCCGCTGCTCGTGCTGGCGCTGACGCCGCTGGTGTGGCTAGGCGGGGTCGACGGGCCGCAGCGCGCTCATGCTGTCGAACAGCTCGATGAAGATGATGACCGCGACCTCTGCGACCACGTCGTACTCGGCGAGGATGCCGTCCGTGACGATCGCCTTGCGCAGCGTCCCTGAAGCGTTCATGGGGCGCGACTGCTCGTGGAACGGATCGGCCGCCAGTATCTCCACACCCTCCAAGAGGTAACGCTTGCGCTCGGCGTCGAGGGAGTCGCGGACCCGGGCTGCTTCCTCGGTCCACTGAACGCGGTAGGTGTGACGGGGCTGCACGGTGTGATCCTTCGGTCAGTGGTGGCTCGTACTCCAGCGTACCGAGCCACCCACAGGTCCGAAGTCCGTTCGCTCAGCCGCCCGCCAGCAGCTCGTCCGCGTCCATGATCCGGTACGCGTACCCCTGCTCGGCCAGGAACCGCTGCCGGTGGGCGGCGAAGTCCTGGTCGATGGTGTCGCGGGCGACGACCGAGTAGAAGCGGGCCTCGTGCCCGTCCGCCTTCGGGCGGAGCACCCGTCCGAGCCGCTGCGCCTCCTCCTGCCGCGAGCCGAACGTGCCCGACACCTGGATGGCGACGGTCGCCTCCGGCAGGTCGATGGAGAAGTTCGCGACCTTCGACACCACGAGCACGGAGATCTCGCCCTGCCGGAACGCGTCGAAGAGCTTCTCGCGCACCGCGTTCGTCGTCTCGCCCTTGATGACGGGCGCGTCCAAGTGCTCGCCCAGCTCGTCGAGTTGGTCGATGTACTGGCCGATCACGAGGGTCTGCTGACCCGCGTGCTTCCTGACCAGCGCCTCGGTCACCTTCCGCTTCGTCGCCGTCGTCGCACAGAAGCGGTACTTCTCCTCGGCCTCGGCGGTGGCGTAGGCGAGCCGCTCGCTGTCGGTGAGATTGACCCGCACCTCGACGCAGTCGGCGGGCGCGATGTACCCCTGCGCCTCGATCTCCTTCCACGGAGCGTCGAACCTCTTCGGCCCGATGAGCGAGAAGACATCCGACTCCCGCCCGTCCTCGCGTACGAGGGTGGCGGTGAGCCCGAGCCGCCGCCGGGCCTGCAGATCGGCGGTGAACTTGAAAACAGGGGCAGGCAGCAGATGCACCTCGTCGTAGACGATGAGCCCCCAGTCCCGGGAGTCGAAGAGCTCAAGGTGCGGATAGATGCCCTTCCGCTTGGTCGTGAGCACCTGATACGTGGCGATGGTGACGGGCCGGATCTCCTTCTTGGTCCCGCTGTACTCGCCGATCTCGTCCTCGGTCAGGGACGTCCGCTTCACCAGCTCGTGCTTCCACTGCCGCGCGGAGACGGTGTTGGTGACGAGGATGAGCGTGGTCGCCTTGGCCTGCGCCATGGCCCCCGCGCCGACCAGGGTCTTCCCGGCCCCGCAGGGCAGCACGACCACGCCGCTCCCGCCGTGCCAGAAGCCCTCGACGGCCTGCTGCTGGTAGGGCCGCAGCGCCCAGCCGCTCTCGTCGAGGTCGATGGCGTGCGCCTCGCCGTCCACGTACCCGGCGAGGTCCTCGGCGGGCCAGCCCAGCTTGAGCAGCGTCTGCTTGATCTGGCCGCGCTCGGAGGGGTGCACGACGACGGTGTCCGGGTCGACGCGGGCCCCGACCAGCGGCTGGACCTTCTTCGACCGCAGGATCTCTTCGAGGACGGGCCGGTCCGTGGTCGTGAGCACGAGCCCGTGCGTGGGGTGCTTGGAGAGCGTGAGGCGCCCGTACCGGGCCATCGTCTCGGCGACGTCCACGAGCAGCGCGTGCGGCACGGGGTAGCGCGAGAACTCCACGAGGGCGTCCACGACCTGCTCGGCGTCGTGCCCGGCCGCGCGCGCGTTCCACAGGCCGAGCGGCGTGACCCGGTAGGTGTGGATGTGCTCGGGGGCGCGCTCCAGCTCCGCGAAGGGCGCGATGGCACGACGGCAGGCGTCGGCCTGCTCGTGGTCGACCTCCAGCAGGAGAGTCTTGTCCGACTGGACGATCAGGGGTCCGTTCACCGCGCGCTCGGCCCTTTCTGCTCGGAATCGGCCGGGAGGCCAAACGTCCAGTGTGCCGCATCGGGTGGACGTGTGGCCTGGGTCGCGGGTTCAGGCCGCCCGGGCCGGACGGTTCCGCGTCCCAGGCAGCGAGTTGGTCGGCCGCACCCGCCGTCGTGCGGCGACGGGTGTGGTGGTGCATGCGGGGTGCGGTGCTGAGGCATGTCTTACCGGTTATCCCATGTCGACCTTTCACTGGGACTCTCACTCAGATCTGTCACATGGAGCTTTCATTGAGGACCTCACAAGGACCGCTGGCACATCCATGATCGTCAGCTGATGCGGCACCGTCCGGGCCGCTGAACCGTTTGATGCTGCGGCGTCAGGATGGCTAGCGTCCGAAGGCATGAAGACGACGACGCCCACCGAGCGGGACCGACAGCGGGAGGCCACCGCGACCGGACGGGACACGCGTACGGCGGTCCTCGACCGCTCGGTCCGGGCCAGCGTGCCGTTGCGCAAGACCTTCGTGCAGGCGAACGCGGGGGGCGACAGCCGACACGGGCCCCTGAAGGACTTCGTGACAGGAAGGGACCTGCGGGGCCTCAAGGCATACCTGCTCATCGTGGCCGCGTGCAGCAACGGGGACACCGGCTGGTCGACCAGGCACGACAGCGCGGTGTGGGCGAGGCTGATGGACATTCACAAGACTGCGGATGACCAGTCCGCCCGCACGGGTGCCTGGCGGGCCCTGCTCCGGCTGCGTGAACGCAAGCTGATCGACTGCCAACGCGACGGGACCATGATCACGGTCACTCTCAGGCGCGAGGACGGCAGTGGGCGGATCTACGACCGCCCCGACGGCAAGACCGAGGAGAACCGCTATCTCCAGATCCCGGCCACGTTCTGGACGACGGGCCGCGACGAGAGCCTCGACCTGCCCGGCCTTGCCCTGTTCCTGGTCGTCGCTCGCGAGAAGAACTGGTCGGCCTTCCCGGCAGAGAAGGCCCCCGAGTGGTACGGCTGGTCCGCCGACACCCATGAGCGCGGGCTGAGGAAGCTCATCGCTCTCGGGCTTGTCGAGCGACGCGATCACTACATCAAGGCCCCCTTCGCCCCGCTCGGTTTCTCCAAGACCCACCAGTACAAGCGCACCGCCATCGCGAAACCGCGCAAACCCCGGAAGAAGGCCGCGACTTCTGGGCGATGAGCAGGCCGCCCTTGCGGAGCCAACCCTGCCGTCTCGCACTCTGCCGTACACCTGGCGCCCCCGGCACGCAGATGGTGCGGGGCCCCTCATGCCCGCCTTCCGCCTGCGGACAGCCCGCAGGCTCACCCAAGGAGGAGACCTCCCATGTCCGCCACCACCAACCAGCCTCCGCCGCCGGCCCCGCAGCCCTCGGGCACGGACCCCGTGCTGGTCCTGGTGCTGGGGCTCGTCGTCGTCCTGGTCCTGGGCGCCACGCTCTACCTGTGTGTGGTCCACCCCTCGCTGGCCGGTCCGATCGGAGCCGTGGGTGGAATGGCCTCAGCGCTGGCTACCGCACTCGGCGTGGCGATCGGCCTCCGCCGACGTTGAGCATCCATCAGAGGGTGAAATCCGCTGTTTCCTCGCCCTACTTGGCCGCCTCGCGGAAGTCCGCCATCACCTCTGCGAGGGTCGGCCGGTCATACGGCTCGTAGCTCAGCATGCGGTCCACCACGCCACCGAAGGGTTCCGGGAGGTCGAAGGGCCGTCGTTTGTTGTCGACCACTGCCTGTCGCTGCTCCTCGCGCTCCGCATCGTCCGGGTACTCCATTGCCCTGACGCTCGTGGCGCAGATCAGCAGGGACGCCCCCAGTGCGTACACGTCTGCGGCGGGAGACGGAGTGGCCGTGCCGGTCGCGAGGACGTTGCGGGAAATCTCCGGGGCCTCGTAGTGGACCAGGCACCCGGGATACGGGAAGTCATACAGAGCGGGGACCTTGCCACCCCGTGCGAAGGCGAGGTCGATCAGCCGCACTCCGTCACTCACGATCAAGTGCGCGGGCTGCACGTCCCCGTGCACCCAACCGTCGCTGTGGAGCCGATCCAGTGCCTCCGCACAGTCGGCGGCGGTCCGGTAGTCGATGGATGCCTGACGGTCCTTTCGTTGGTCTCCCCACAGAGGCCAGAGGCTCAGGCCGTCGAACCAGGGCTGAACACTCCACGTGCCTCGATCCCATGTGCCGTAAGCGACATGAGGGCGTCCCAGAGCATGCAGGACGGAGGCTTCCCGGGCGGGGGCGAGAGCTGTGTACCCGCGCTGCTCATCGATGGGGGCGCCGACCTTGACGGCCACGCGCCCGTGCGGCTCGGATTCCGCCTCCCACACGATCGACCCACGACGGTCCGCAACGACTCTCACGGCCTTGGGCTGAACGACCGCTCGAACCTCGGACGGCAACTCGGTGATGGTCTCGGACACCCGATTGACTCCTTCCCGGGTAGAGGGGGACCGGCCCCCGATGAGGACCGGTCCCCCTGACGTTGGGCTACCGCCTACGCGTTGCTGTAGGGGCGTCCGTCGTCGGAGTCGCACTGCGAGATGCCGCCTTCGACGTGAGCCCAATACTTGTCCTGGATGACGTAACCGGCGTCGAGAATCGCCGACTTGGTGTACGCGAGCGAGCCCGCAGGACGCCCACCCTTCTCGGGGTGCGGGTTGTGGTGCAGGAAGCGGCCCGCGACGCGGTCGAAGAGTTCAGCAGCTTCGCGCGTGTGCAGCAGGATCGCGTGAACGCCACGGTCAACGGCTTCGGACGGCATGAGCGGCGCCCCCGTGTGCAAGGCCACGGCGCCGTAGTAGGCCAGTGCCTGGTCGATGATGCCGGGCGCGTGCCGGGGGTCTTCCTTCATGTCGTTGTGTCCGGGTGACACTCCGAGAGGGCTTCGGGCTTCGACCACTTCCTGTCCCCTCTCGGGTTGGCGTCACGCTGCGATGTTCGCTGACTCCTCCACGTCACTGCGATGTCAAGGAAGGCGTCCGAGGGACGTCGGATTGAGGGCGTCAATTCGGTGTCATTACAAGGACATTGGGACTAGCGTGGATCACATGACAGCCACGGTCACGGAGCCGAACGACACCCTGCGTGCCATCCGGATCGGCATGCGCATGAGCCAAGAGGACTTCGCCAAAGCCCTGCGCAAGGCAGGCGCGGAACTGGACGAGCCCAACGAAGCGAGCAAGCGGCTCGTCCAGCGTTGGGAGTCCGGCATAAGCAAGTCCCCCCGAGGGGTCTACGTCCGGGCCCTGGAGCATGTCACAGGGCGCCCCATCGAAGAGCTGGGGTTCACACTGACTGTCATGGCACGAGTGCACGACGACGGCGCAGGGGGCCACGACATGGACCCGGACCCTGAAGGCGTGGCCGCAGCGTCCCCGGACGCGGACAGGGCCGCAGCGAAGGCCGAAGAGCAGTACGGAGGCGTGTGGCTGTCCCGGTACGAGTACTACTCGTCAGGCCGAGACAGTACGTACGAGGGCAAGCACTACGTGGTGGTGGTGCAGACCGGCAGCCGACTCACAGTCCGGAGCCTGCCCGGAGCCAGCAGCAACCCTGACAGTCCCCTGTCCATCGACCTGACGCTGGACCGGTCAGTCGTCACGGGTTCCTGGACCGAGCAGACGGCATCGGATGGCTACTACCAGGGCGCCCGCTACCACGGCGCCGTTCAGATGCTGGTGGAGCCGACAGGGCGGCGCATGGCCGGGAAGTGGGTCGGCTTCGGCAAGGACTTCGACGTGAACACCGGGCCTTGGGAGCTGCGTCTCATGGACCCCTCCACGAACAAGGCGGCGCTGGAGCGGTACAGCTGCCCTCCGGAATAGGGCACCGCAGCCAAGAGCCCGCCGGCCTGCCGACCCACGGCAGACTGGCGGGGCTTCGCCGTGGACCCCAGCGACGACCGGCCACCGGGAAATTCATTGGCACCCCCACCCACCCCTCGCTTAGGATCCTCCTTTCCCCCGCCTCCCTCTGAGTGGAGCGCCGCCGCCCGGACGGAAACCGGTCGGCCCGACGCCGGAAGGCTCCAGGCCCGCCACATCCCGTCGCCGCCGGAGGAACCCCTTGTCAGCCCCGTCCGCCCCGTCCGCCCCCTCAGGACCGACCGCCCCGTCCACCCCGTCCGCCCCCTCAGGGCCGCCCGCCCTCGACCCCTCGGACCCTCTCTCCCGTGAGCGCGCCCACCTCGCCGCGTCCCGTGCCGCCCTGCGCGCCATGCGGGAGGACGCCGAGGCCCTGGACATCAGAGACGTCACCGCGAACTGGGTGAACGCCGCCGTCCTGCAGAGCCAGATCGACGACCGCATCAAGGCGCTCGCCGATCTCGCCCACACCCCGCTGTTCTTCGGGCGCCTCGACTATCTGCACGCGCCGGGGGCGGAGCAGGCCGAGGGGGCGGAGGGCGAGCAGTTCTACATCGGGCGGCGGCATGTGCACGACGCCGACGGGGACCCGATGGTGATCGACTGGCGCGCGCCGGTCTCGCACGCCTACTACCGGGCCTCGAAGAAGGACCCGATGGACGTCGCCCTGCGGCGCCGGTTCGGGTACACGGGCGGCGACCTCACCGCGTACGAGGACGAGAACCTGGGGGACGACACCGCCCCGGACGCGTACGCGAGCAAGCTCCTCCAGGAGGAGATCGAGCGGCCCCGCGTCGGGCCGATGCGGGACATCGTCGCCACCATCCAGCCCGAGCAGGACGAGATCGTGCGCGGGGACCTGGGCGGGAGCGTGTGCGTGCAGGGCGGGCCCGGGACCGGGAAGACCGCCGTCGGCCTGCACCGGGTCGCGTATCTCCTCTACGCGCACCGGGAGCGGCTCGCCAGGACGGGGACGCTGGTCATCGGGCCGAACAAGTCCTTCCTCCACTACATCGAGCAAGTCCTTCCCGCCCTCGGCGAGTTGGAGGTCAAGCAGGCGACCGTCGACGACCTGGTCGCGCATGTGGAGGTGCGCGGGCAGGACGGGGCCGCGGCGGCCGTGGTCAAGGGCGACGCCCGCATGGCGGAGGTGCTGCGGCGGGCGGTGCGCTCGCATGTCGTCATGCCGACCGAGGGTCTCGTGGTGGTGCGGGGGTCGCGGCGGTGGCGCGTGGCGCCCTATGAACTCGCAGAGATCGTCGAGGAGTTGCTCGCCCGCGACATGCGGTACGGGGCCGCCCGGGACGCGCTGCCGCAGCGCATCGCGCACGCCGTGCTCGTCCAGATGGAGCGGTCCGGGGAGGCGCCGGACGACCGGGTGCAGGACGCCGTCGCGCGCAACACCGCGGTGAAGGCCGCGGTGAAGACCGTCTGGCCGGCCGTCGACCCCGCCAAGCTGGTGCTCCGGCTGCTCTCCGACGCCGACTTCCTCGCCGCGCACGCGGAGGGGCTGCTCAGCGAGGACGAGCAGCAGACCATCCTGTGGACCAAGCCCGCGCGCAGCGTGAAGACCGCCAAGTGGTCCGCCGCCGACGCCGTGCTGATCGACGAGGCGAGCGACCTCGTCGCGCGCACGCACTCGCTCGGCCACGTCGTGCTCGACGAGGCGCAGGACCTCTCCCCCATGCAGTACCGCGCGGTGGGGCGCCGCTGCACCACCGGCTCCGCCACCGTCCTCGGCGACCTCGCGCAGGGCACCACGCCCTGGGCGACGCGGAGTTGGGAGGAGGCGCTCACGCACCTCGGCAAGCGGGAGGCGGTGGTGGAGGAGCTGACGGCCGGCTTCCGCGTGCCGACGGACGTCATCACGTACGCCTCGCGCCTGCTCCCGCACATCGCGCCGGGGCTCACCCCGGTCTCGTCGGTCCGGGAGAATCCGGGCGCCTTCACCGTCCGCGCGATCGCCTCGGACGCCGACGTGGTCACGGCCGTCGAGGAGTCGCTGCGCCGCGAGGGCTCGATCGGGCTCATCGCGGCGGACGCCCGTATCCCCGCGCTGGCGGAGGCGCTGGCGGCGGCCGGGCTCGGCCACCTCTCCCCCGGCGAGGAGACGACGGCCGAGACCCGCCTCACCCTCGTCCCCGCCTCCCTCGCCAAGGGCCTCGAGTACGACTACGTGGTCCTGGACGAGCCCGCCGCCGTGGTCGACGGCGAGCCCGACGAACGGACGGGCCTGCGGCGGCTGTACGTGGCGCTGACGCGTGCGGTGTCGGGGTTGACGGTGGTGCACGCGGCAGAGCTGCCGGGGCAGCTGGACGGGCAATAGCCCGTCCGGCGTTTGAGGGCGAGGCCGTTCAGGCCGATACGGGGGTCTGGGGGCGGAGCCCCCAGAGGAGACGGCGCCCCACCGAGAGGCTCAGCTGTCGAGAGCGTCCCGCCACTCCCGTACCGCATCGGCGGAGACGGGTGCCGACCAGCCGTCGGGCCGGGCGGCGCCTCCGATGTGGAAGGCGTCCACCCCGGCGGCCCTGAGCCCCGGCAGATGATCGAGGCGGAGCCCTCCGCCGATGAGCATCTGCTGTTCGTAGCCGGGCTCACCGCGCCGCGCCGCCTCCGCGAGCAGCGTCGGCAGGCCGTCGTCGACGCCCGCGGCCGAGCCCGCCGTGAGGTAGGTGTCCAGGCCCGGCAGGTCCGCGAGCTGCTTGCGCAGGGCGTCGCGGTCGGCGGCGCGGTCGATGGCCCGGTGGAAGGTCCAGCGGCAGCCGTCGAGCGCGCCCACCAGGGCCTCGACCGCCGCGAGGTCCGCCTCGCCCGTCTCGGTGAGGAAGCCGAGCACGAACTCGTCGGCGCCCTCGGCGCGCAGCTCGCCGGCCCGGCGGACCAGCTCCGCCACGTCCCCGGCCGCGAAGCCGTCCGCGAGGCGCAGCATCACGCGCAGCGAGATGTCCACGGAGGCGCGGATCGCGGCGAAGGTCTCGCGGGACGGGGTGAGCCCGTCCGCGGCCATGTCCGTGACCAGCTCGAGCCGGTCCGCGCCTCCGGCCTGGGCGGCGACCGCGTCCTCGGCGTCGAGGGCGATCACCTCCAGGACTGCACGCTCGCTCATGGGGGTCCTTCCGTTCGGTCACCAGGCGGGACACACAGGTCTAGTCCAATTACCCACCAGCGTACGCGCAGATCGCCCCGGCGCGCTTCCAAAGCGCCGGGGCGATCGTCAGATTGCGTACATGTACATGCCACGCCGGGTTCAGCTCAGCGGCTTGAACCCCCGCAGGCGCAGGCTGTTGCCGACCACGAAGACCGACGAGAACGCCATCGCCGCACCCGCGATCATCGGGTTGAGCAGCCCCGACGCGGCCAGCGGCAGCGCCGCCACGTTGTAGGCGAAGGCCCAGAACAGGTTCGACTTGATCGTGCCGAGGGTCTTGCGGGAGAGCCGGATCGCGTCGGCCGCGGCGCGCAGGTCCCCGCGTACGAGGGTCAGGTCGCCCGCCTCGATCGCGGCGTCCGTGCCCGTGCCCATCGCCAGACCGAGGTCGGCCTGCGCCAGCGCCGCCGCGTCGTTGACGCCATCGCCCACCATCGCGACCGAACGGCCCTCTCCCTGAAGGGACTTGACGACGTCGACCTTGTCCTGCGGCATGACCTCCGCGATGACGTGCTCCGGGGCGATGCCCACCTCGGCCGCGACCGACTCCGCGACCGCCTTGTTGTCGCCGGTCAGGAGGATCGGGGTCAGACCCAGGTCGCGCAGCCGCCGGATCGCCTCCGCGCTGGTCTCCTTCACCGCGTCGGCGACCTCCAGGACCGCCCGCGCCTCGCCGTCCCAGGCGACCGCGATGGCGGTGCGCCCGGCGGCCTCCGCCTCGGCCTTGGCCCGTTCGAGGGCGACGGGCAGGTGGATCTCCCATTCCTTGAGCAGCTTCTCGCGGCCGACGAGGACGGCGTGGCCCTCGACGATGCCCTGCACACCGAGGCCCGCGACGTTCGCGAAGTCCTCCGGCACCGGCAGCGCGCCGACCTTCTCGGCCGCCCCGGTCGCCACGGCCTGCGCGACGGGGTGCTCCGAGGCGTGCTCCAACGCCCCGGCCAGGCGCAGGACTTCGGCCTCCTCGACGCCCTCGGCGGTGACCGTGCCGAGCAGCGTCATCCGGCCCGTGGTCACCGTGCCGGTCTTGTCGAGGACGATCGTGTCGACCTTGCGGGTGGTCTCCAGGACCTCGGGGCCCTTGATCAGGATGCCGAGCTGCGCGCCGCGCCCCGTGCCCACCATCAGCGCGGTCGGGGTCGCGAGCCCCAGGGCGCACGGGCAGGCGATGATCAGGACGGCGACGGCGGCCGTGAAGGCGGCGGTGAGTCCGGCGCCGTTGCCGAGCCAGAAGCCGAGGGTGGCGAGGGCGAGGCCGATGACGACCGGCACGAAGACCGCCGAGATCCGGTCCGCGAGGCGCTGCGCCGCGGCCTTGCCGTTCTGGGCGTCCTCGACGAGCCTGGCCATCCGGGCGAGCTGGGTGTCGGCGCCGACGCGGGTGGCTTCGACGACGAGCCGCCCGCCCACGTTCAGGGTGGCCCCGGTGACGGAGTCCCCGACGCCCACCTCGACCGGCACGGACTCGCCGGTCAGCATCGAGGCGTCCACGGCGGAGGCACCCTCGGCGACGCGCCCGTCGGTGGCGATCTTCTCCCCGGGCCGGACCAGGAACCGGTCCCCGACCTTCAACTCACCGACGGGGACGGTCATTTCATGCCCGCCGTCGTGGATGACGGTGACGTCCTTGGCGCCCAGCTGGAGCAGCGCCTTCAGGGCCGCGCCCGCCTTGCGCTTCGAGCGGGCCTCGAAGTAGCGGCCGGCGAGGATGAAGGCGGTGACACCGGCCGCCGCCTCCAGATAGATGTTGCCCGCGCCGTCGCTGCGCTCGATGGTCAGCTCGAAGGCGTGCGTCATGCCGGGCGTCCCTGCCGTGCCGAAGAACAGCGCCCACAGGGACCACAGGAACGCGGCCGAGGTGCCGACCGAGATCAGCGTGTCCATGGTGGCGGCGCCGTGCCGGGCGTTGGTGAACGCGGCCTTGTGGAAGGGCCAGGCCGCGTACGTCACGACGGGCGCGGCGAGCGTCAGGGACAGCCACTGCCAGTACTCGAACTGGAGGGCAGGGACCATCGCCATGGCGATGACGGGCACGGACAGCACGACGGCGGTGATCAACCGCTCGCGCAGCGGCCGCAGTTCGGCACCGCCGTCCTCGCCCTCGCCCTCCCCCTCTTCCCCGGGGACGGCTCCCTCCCGTACGGGAGCGGGCTCCTGTGCGGTGTAGCCGGTGGCCTCGACGGTGGCGATGAGGTCGGCGACGGCGACGGCGGCGCCCTCGTCGACGCGGTAGCTGACCTTCGCCTTCTCGGTGGCGTAGTTGACGGTCGCCTCGACGCCCTCCATGCGGTTGAGCTTCTTCTCGATCCGGGCGGCGCAGGAGGCGCAGGTCATGCCACCGATGGCGAGTTCGACCTCTGCCACCTCGGTGGGCCCAGGTGTGGTGGTGGACATGTCTGCCGCTCCTCGTGCTCGGGTAGCCGGGTGACCGGATACCCTGGGTGGGTATCGCCGACGACCACATTTATACCCCTGGGGGGTACCTAACGCAAGAGCCGATCCCGCTTGACTTCATACCCCTGGGGGGTATCTTCGAGTGAGTCGAGATGAGTCGGGACCACCGAGCGCTCAGGGAGCCGTCATGAACACGGGACTGAAGATCACCGCCTTCGCCGCCGCCGTCGCCGCGACCTTCGGGACCGCGTACGGGGTGGGCAAGGGAGTCGACCCCGTCGCGGACAAGGCCCCGACGGCACAGCACGGGAAACACGACGGCGCCACGGAGAAGGGCGGGCAGACGGGGAAGGGGAAGGGGAAGGACGGCGGGCACGGGGGCCACGCGGCCGCCGCCCCCGGTGGCCTGCAGATCTCGGACCAGGGCTACACGCTGGACCTGAAGACGCCGCGCCTGACCGCCGACCGGCGCACGGAGCTGCGGTTCGCCGTCGTCAAGGACGCCACCGGGCGCAAGGTCACCGCGTACCGGACGGAGCACGGCAAGGAGCTGCACCTCATCGTCGCCGCACGCGACCTGACCAGCTACCGCCATCTGCATCCGACCCGCGCGGCGGACGGCACCTGGTCGACACCGGTCACGCTGCCCGAGGCGGGCGGCTACCGCGTCTTCGCCGACTTCCGGGCGGCGGACGCGAAGGAGGGCCTCACCCTCGGCGCGGACCTCGCGGTGGCGGGCACGTACACGCCGAAGGAGCTGCCCGCGCACAGCGCCACGGCCCGGGTGGACGGCTACGAGGTGCGCCTGAAGGGCGAGTTGACGGCGGGCCGGGCGAGCGAGCTGACCCTGAACGTGACGAAGGACGGCAAGAAGGTACGCGACCTGCAGCCCTACCTCGGCTCCTACGGCCATCTGGTCGCGCTGCGCGCCGGCGACCTCGCCTACCTCCACGTGCACCCGAACGGCGAGCCGGGCGACGGCAGGACCGAGGCGGGCCCCGGCGTCTCCTTCACGGCGACGGCGGCGAGCCCGGGCGCGTACCGCCTGTTCCTCGACTTCAAGCACGAGGGCACGGTCCGCACGGCGGCGTTCACGGTGCACGCGGGGGCAGCGGACGGCGACCGGACCCCGGACGCCGACCAGGCCGAGGGCGCCAAGGACTCCGAGGACGCCGGGGACGCCTCGGGCGGGCACGAGCACTGACGCCGCCGCCTCCCGCCGAGTCCCCCTGCGCACGGTCGCTGTGCGCAAGGGGACTCACGTCTGCACACCAGAAGCCGGCAGACGCTAGAAGACCGACAGCTCCCCTTCCTTCGCCCCCGCCAGCTCGTACCGCGCCCCCACCACCGGCCGCCCCGCACACAGCCGGATCAGCGTCGGGCCGTCGCCGATGTAGCGGGCCGGGGACCGCGTTCCGTCGCCCACACCGAGCAGCAGCGGCTCGTCGAGACCGTCGACGTCGGCGTGCAGGGGCAGCGACTTCACGCGGCGGCTCATGCCCACGAGCAGCGGCAGCGCCTCCACGAGCCCGGCACCCCCGTACGCCCCGGGCTTCCCCCACGCCTCCCGTACGTCACCGGCGTGGATCCACTCTCCGAGGGCGACCCCGTCCAGGACCCCCTTGTACTCGGCGATCACCGCGCCCGCCTCCGTCATCCCGCGCTCCAGCTCGTCCACCACGCGGGAGTGGGACCAGTCGGCGCGCTCGGCGATGTCCCGCTCATTGGACTCGGGGCTGTACACGCCCTTCTCGAAGCGCTGCTCGAGCACCCGCGTCAGGGCGGCCGAGCAGTGCGCGAGCACGTCCCGCACCGTCCACCCGGGGCAGGCGGTGCGCAGCCCGTACGCGTCGTCGGGCGCCGCCCGCAACAGCGGGATCAGCGCGTCGCGTTCGGCGCGCAGCAGCCGCCCCGGCCGCTCGGGGTCGTACGTCTCGTCGTGCGTCGGGTCGTTCGTCAGGTCGTTCGTCGAGTCGCTCATGAGGGAACAGCCAAGCGGGAGCCGGTGCGTGGCCGCAATGGGTGCCGCGGTGGTTAGGGTCGGCGCATGGCAGATGAAGAGGACGCGGGGCTGCGGGACGACGCGGGGGCGCGCGACGAGAAGGCGCGCGACGAGAAGGACGTACGCGACCTGGGCGACCTGGGTGACTTGGGTGACGACCTGCGCGACCGCTGGCACGAGACCCTGGTGCGCGCCCGCGAGGCTGCCGGTGGACCGGACCCCACGTCGGCCGATGCGCCCGAACCCGCCCCCTACGCGGACAACCTCCTCGCCCGCTGGGCCGAACCCCAGCGCCGGTACCACACCACCGCGCACCTCGCGGCGGTCCTGGACCACATCGACGTACTGGAGGAGCACGCGGACGCGCCCGATCTGGTGCGGCTCGCGGCCTGGTTCCACGACGCCGTGTACGCACCGGACCGGTCCGAGAACGAGGAGCGGTCCGCGCGCCTCGCCGAACGGGCCCTGCCCGAGGCCGGGTTGAGCCAGGAGGCCACCGCCGAGGTCGCCCGACTGGTGCGGCTCACGGTCACGCACGACCCGGCCGAGGGCGACCGCGATGGCGAGGCGCTGTGCGACGCGGACCTCGCGATCCTGGCGGCGCCCGACGACGCGTACGCCGCCTATGCCGCCGCCGTCCGCGAGGAGTACGCCTTCGTGCCGGACGAGGCGTTCCGCCAGGGCCGCGCGGCGGTGCTGCGCCAGCTGCTCGACCTGCCGCGACTGTTCCGCACCCCGTACGGGGCGAAGGAGTGGGAGGCACGGGCCCGCGAGAACCTGACCACGGAGCTGGATCTGCTGTCCCCCTGAAGCCAAGCCCTGGATCTGCTGTCCCCCTGAAACCCAAATCCGCTGTTCCCCCGGCACCCCGCCTGCATACCCTCTGCGCATGCTTGCCATGGGTGGAGACCAAGTCGACCAGGCGGTGGCGCACGCGGTGACCGCGCTGCGCACCGTGACCGACCAGGACTGGAGCGTCAACGCGGGCGGCCTGGAGTGGAGTTGTCTCTACACGGCCGAGCACATCGCGGGCGACTTCATCGGATACGCGACGAATGTGACGGGCCGCACGGCCGCGCACGGCGACTACGTCCCCTTCGACATCATCCTGGAGAAGGGCACCGACCCCGAGGGCGCGGTCCGCGTCGTCGAGGCCACCGGCGGCCTGCTCGCCGCCGTCGTCAGGACCGCACCGGCGACGGCGCGCGGCTGGCACCCGTATCCGAACGGCAGCGCCGACGCGACCGGCTTCGCCGCCATGGGGATCGCCGAACTGCTCCTGCACACCCACGACATCATGACCGCGCTCGGCGACGGGTACGAGCCGCCGTCCGACCTCTGCGAGGCCCTGCTGGCCTGGATCTTCCCGCACGTCACACCGGCCACGGACGCGTCCGCGCACTGGCCCACGCTGCTCTGGGCCACGGGCCGCGGCACGCTCCCCGGCCGGGCCCGCCTGCCGAAGTGGAGGTGGCACAACGCGATCCACCTCCCCTCCCCCACCGGCCGCGTCGCCCTGAAGGAGGTCACTCCCGCCGCGGCGGCCGACCTGGCGGCGGGCGGCACGGGGTTCCTGGAGTGGCTCGGCGGCGCCCCCTTCGAGGGGACACGCAGGGCGGCGAACCAGGTCACCAAGGCGTACGCGGAGGGGACGCACCGGCCCGAGTGGGGCATGTTCGCGATCGTGCGCGCGGAGGACGGGGTCGCGGTGGGCGGCATGGGCTTCCACGGGCGGCCGGACGAGGACGGGCGGACGGAGGTCGGGTACGACCTGGTCGAGGGGGCGCGGGGCACGGGGTACGCGACGGAGGCGCTGCGGGTGCTGGCGGGGTGGGCGTTCGAGCAACCGGAGAAGGCCGCGGTGCTGCACGCTGTCGTCGACCAGGGCAACGAGGCGTCGCAGGCCGTGGCTGAGCGGGCGGGCTTCATCCGGGTCGCCGACCGGGGGGAGCTGCGGGTGTACGAGGCGCGGCCCTAGCCCTGCGGGGCTCTTTCCCCAGTCCCGCCCCTTCCTGAAACGGCGACTCCGTCGCCCTGGGCGGGCCTTCCTGGGGCTGCGCCCCTAGACCCCCTGTCGGCGCTGAACGCGCCTCGTCCTCAATCGCCGGACGGGCTGTACCGTGCCCGCTCGGGCTATACCGTGCCCGCTCAGGCAAGTCACTCAGCCCGTCCGGCGTTTGAGGACGAGCCCTTAAGGCGATAAAGGCCCACCCAGGGCCGACGAAGTCGGCGGATTCGGGAAGGGGCGGGACTGGGGAAAAGCCCCCCGGCAGGGGCACCCGCACCCCCCTACGCCCCCTACGCCGGCCGCCCCTTAGGCCGCCTCAGCCCCGCCTCCGTCAGCCTCCGCACCAGCTCCTTGGACCCCACCTCCACCGCCCCGGCCCGCACCGCGTCCCCGTACCGAGCCGACGGCACGTCATAGTGGTCCCGCTCGAAGGCCCGCTCCGGCACCCCCAACTCCCGCGCGAACCGGTGCAGTTCGTCGAACGAGACGTCGCTCACCAGGTGCGACCACAGCCGCCCGTGCCCCGGCCAGGTCGGCGGGTCTATGTACACGGTCACAGAATCGCCGCCCCCAGCGACCCCACCGCCGCAACCACCACCCCCGCCTTCCCGCACACCCAGTGCGGATCCGGCCCCAGCTCCGGCTCCACATCCAGCGCATGCGGATCACCCGAGCCGCAGACCGGGCACAGCGGCCAGCGCCCGTACTTCTCCAGGAGCGCGTCCTGGACGTCCTGCGCGACGAGCCCCGCCACGTACTCCGCGCCCTGTGGCCACTGCCCGACCCACCAGCGCCGCTGCACGATCGAGTCCTCGACCAGCGAGACGACGTCCGGCTCGGCGACGTCGCCCGAGACGAGGTCGGCGAGGACGAGGGCGCGGGCCGCGTGGAGCGCCTGTTCCGATGGATCCATGGGTCCATTGTCGCCCCACGCCCCACCCGGCCCGAACGTCCCGCGAACGCCCCGGCGAAAGCCCCCGCGAAGCCCGGGACCTTCGGGCTCTTGACCGCATAAGGACTCCGAAAATATCTTTCAAGAGTGAGCAATGACGTGAAGGAAATTTTCGCAGGCACCGCACCGCCCGCCCCGGCGGCCCTCGCGGCCAAGGTGCGCACCCTCGCGCCGTCGATGACCCGCTCCATGCAGCGCGTCGCCGAGGCCGTCGCGGGTGACCCGGCGGGCTGCGCGGCGCTCACCGTCACCGGACTCGCCGAGCTCACCGGCACCAGCGAGGCCACCGTGGTCCGCACCGCCCGGCTCCTCGGCTACCCCGGCTACCGGGACCTGCGCCTCGCGCTCGCCGGGCTCGCCGCCCAGCAGCAGTCGGGCCGCGCCCCGGCCGTCACGGCCGACATCGCCGTGGACGACCCCATCGCCGACGTGGTCGCCAAGCTCGCCTACGACGAGCAGCAGACCCTCGCCGACACCGCCGCGGGGCTCGACACGGTCCAGCTCGGCGCCGCCGTCTCCGCCCTGGCCGGGGCCCGCCGCGTGGACATCTACGGCGTCGCCGCCTCCGGCCTGGTCGCCCTCGACCTGGCACAGAAGCTGCTGCGCATCGGCCAGGTCGCGCACGCCCACTCCGACCCGCACCTCGCGGTCACCAACGCCGTCACCCTCCGGGCCAAGGACGTGGCGATCGCGATCACCCACTCCGGCTCGACGGGCGACGTGATCGAGCCGCTGCGCGTCGCCTTCGAGCACGGGGCCACCACCATCGCGATCACCGGCCGGCCGGACGGGCCCGTGTCGCAGTACGCCGACCACGTCCTGACCACCTCCACCGCCCGCGAGAGCGAGCTGCGCCCCGCCGCGATGTCCTCGCGCACCAGCCAACTCCTCGTCGTGGACTGCCTGTTCGTGGGCGTCGCCCAGCGGACGTACGAGACCGCGGCCCCCGCCCTCGCCGCCTCGTACGAGGCGCTGGCCCCCCGCCACAGCCCCCGGGGCACCGGCCGCTGACCCCGGCCCGCCCCGGACCGGACCGGGCCGCTGACCATGGCCCACCCCGGACCGGACCCGAGACCCTCACCCCTCCCCCGTACTGAGAAAGAGCCGCACGCCATGACCTCCACCACCGACGCCGCCGCCCCCGGGGAGAACTACGGAGAGCTGCGCGCCCAGCTGGACACCCTCACCACCGAGGCGTTCCGGCCGGAGCTCTCCGAGATCGACCGGCTGCCCACGCCGGAGATCGCGCGGATCATGAACGGGGAGGACGCCGGCGTCCCCACCGCCGTCGCCGCCCAGCTCCCCTCGATCGCCGCCGCCATCGACGGCGCCGCCGAGCGCATGGCCCGCGGCGGCCGCCTGATCTACGCGGGCGCGGGCACCGCCGGGCGCCTCGGCGTGCTCGACGCCTCCGAGTGCCCGCCCACCTTCAACACCGGCCCGGACGAGGTCGTCGGCCTGATCGCGGGCGGCCCGAGCGCGATGGTCACGGCCGTCGAGGGCGCGGAGGACAGCAAGGAGCTGGCCGCCGCGGACCTGGACGCCCTGCACCTGACCGCGGACGACACCGTCGTGGGCATCTCCGCCTCCGGCCGCACCCCGTACGCGATCGGCGCCGTCGAGCACGCGAAGGCGCGGTACGGCGCGCTCACCGTCGGGCTCTCCTGCAACGCCGACAGCGCCCTGGCCGCCGCCGCGGACCACGGCATCGAGGTCGTCGTCGGCCCCGAACTCCTCACCGGCTCCACCCGGTTGAAGGCGGGCACCGCCCAGAAGCTCGTCCTCAACATGCTCTCCACGATCACGATGATCCGGCTCGGCAAGACGTACGGGAACCTGATGGTCGACGTACGCGCTTCGAACGAGAAGCTGCAGGCCCGCTCCCGCCGGATCGTCTCCCTGGCCACGGGCGCCGACGACGCCGCCATCGAGGCCGCACTCGCCGCGACGGACGGGGAGGTGAAGAACGCGATCCTCACGATCCTCGGCGATGTGGACGGCCCGACGGCCGCCCGCCTGCTGACGGAGTCGAAGGGCCACCTCCGCGCGGCCCTGTCCAACGCCCGCCCCCAGAGCACCAGTTGACCCACCCGGGCCCTCGGGTCCACCGCACCGCGTAAGGCCGCACCATGAGCACAGACAAGAACCGCGCCACCGCCGCCGCGATCCTCCCCCTCGTGGGAGGGGCGGCCAACGTCACCACCGTCGCCCACTGCATGACCCGGCTCCGCCTGGGCCTCGCCGACCGCTCCCTGGTCCAGGACGAGGCGCTGAAGGCGCTGCCGGACGTGCTGGGCGTGGTCGAGGACGACACGTACCAGATCGTCCTCGGCCCCGGGAAGGTCGCCCGGGTCACGCCGGAGTTCGAGGCCCTGGTGGCGGAGGGCCGCTCGGCCGAGCCCTCAGCCACCGCCGAACACACCCTCACCGCCGATGAGTTGGCGGCTCAGGGCGCGGCCATCAAGGCGGCGCGGAAGGAGAAGAACGCCACCCCGTTCAAGCTCTTCCTGCGCCGCATCGCCAACATCTTCGTGCCCCTCATCCCGGCCCTCATCGGCTGCGGCATCATCGCGGGCATCAACGGCCTCCTCATCAACCTGGGGTGGCTGCCCGCCATCACCCCGGCCCTCGCCGCCATCGCCTCCGGATTCATGGCGCTGATCGCGGTGTTCGTCGGCTTCAACACGGCGAAGGAGTTCGGCGGCACCCCGATCCTCGGCGGCGCGGTCGCGGCCATCATCGTGTACGCGGGCGTCGCCGACATCGAGGCGTTCGGGCAGAAGCTCTCCCCGGGCCAGGGCGGTGTCCTCGGCGCACTGGGCGCGGCGGTGTTGGCCACTTACATCGAGAAGTGGTGCAGGAAGTGGGTGCCGGAGGCGGTGGACGTCCTGGTCACCCCCACCCTCACGGTCCTCATCTCCGGCCTCGTCACGATCTTCGGCCTGATGTTCCTCGCGGGCGAGGTCTCCACCGGCATCGGCACGGCCGCCAACTGGCTCCTCGACAACACCGGCGCCTTCGCGGGCCTGGTCCTCGGCGGCCTCTTCCTGCCGCTGGTCATGCTGGGCCTGCACCAGGCGCTGATCCCGATCCACACCACCCTCATCGAGCAGCAGGGCTACACCGTTCTGCTGCCCATCCTGGCGATGGCGGGCGCGGGCCAGGTCGGCTGCGCGATCGCGGTCTTCAAGCGCCTCAAGCACAACAAGTCGATCCGTACGACGATCAAGTCCGCCCTCCCCGCGGGCTTCCTGGGCGTCGGCGAACCGCTCATCTACGGCGTCTCGCTCCCCCTCGGCCGCCCCTTCATCACGGCGTGCGTGGGCGGCGCGGCGGGCGGCGCGTTCATCGGCGCCTTCTCGATGCTCGGCGACAAGGTCGGCTCGACGGCCATCGGCCCGTCCGGCTGGGCCCTGTTCCCCCTCCTCGACGGCAACAAGGGCCTCGGCCTCACCGCCGCGATCTACGGCGGCGGCCTCCTCGTCGGCTACCTGGTCGGCTTCTTCACCACGTACTTCTTCGGCTTCAGCAAGCAGATGCTGGTGGACCTGAACGCGGACCCCCAGGAAGCAGCCGCGGGCGAGCCGGCGGCGGCACAGGCCGAGGGAGCGGATTCCCTGCGCCCGGCGGCCCCGGCCCCGGAAGCGGCGAAGGTCTGACCCGCCGAGCACCCCTGCCCCTGGGCGCGGCGCCGGGCATCCCCCTCGGCGCCGCGCCCGGAAGCATCTCTAGGCGCCGCGCCCAGCAGCATCTCTAGGCGCCGCGCCGGGCCCCCCGCGGCCACACCACATCCACCGGCAGCCCCAACTCCCGTGCCGCGCCCACCACATCGGCGGTGCCCCCGCCCTTCCCGGTGGGCGGCGTCCCGTCCCACACGGCCACGAGCCGGTCGGCGCGCGCGAGCAGGGCGCGGTTGGCGGCCTCGTACGCGTCCCGGCCCGCCGTCTCGTACGGCATGACCGCCACCTCGGCCGCCGCCCGCACCAGCCGGTCGAAGTCCGCGGCGTACGACGGCGTGACCTGCGCGGCGCGGTAGTCCCGCGACGGGATGACGGCGACCAGCCGGCCCCCCGCCGCCAGCACCGCGTCCGCGAACAGCGCGTCGGCGCCCGCCGCCAGGCAGGACAGACCGGTGAGCCCGGCCCCGGCGCACGGCGCGAGCAGCCGTGCCAGCTCCGCCCGTACGAGCGGCACGGCCGGCCCGGCCAGGTCCATGTGCCCGGTCACCGCGATGGCGGTGGCGGCCGTGGCGCTCGTACTCATGTCCCGGACCCTAGCCGACGGCCGACAGCCGACGACGGACGACGGACCACCGACGACCGACGACCGACGACCGACCGCTGAACGATTCCCAAGGGTCTGGTGGGGCAAGGGAGTTGCGCGGCATCATTCCGCTATGACCGAGATGCGGGACGCCCTCTGGAACGAGTCCATAGGCCCGGCCGACTACCGCGAGTCCGACTCCTCCGACCGCTACCGGACCGCCGTCTTCGAGCAGTACAAGCTGTGCGTGGAGCTGGCCGACCGCTCCAGCGCGCGCCGCAGCGTCTCCAACACGTTCTTCCTCACCGCCAACAGCGTCCTCGTCACCGTGCTCGCCACGGCCGCCCCCGAGCTGCGCGACGGGATCTCGGTGTGGCTGCTGCTGCCCGGGTTCGTGATCCTGCTGACGATGTGCATCTCGTGGTTCGTCCTCGTGCGCTCCTACCGCCAGCTCAACAAGGTCAAGTGGCAGGTCATCGGCGCCCTGGAGGAGCGGCTGCCCGCGTACGCCTACTCACGCGCGGAGTGGGGCTTCCTCGGCGAGGGCCGGGACCCGAGGAAGTACCTCCAGATCTCGTACGTGGAGCAGTGGGTCCCCATCGTCTTCGCCCTCGCCTACCTGCTGGGCTTCCTGGCCCTGACGCTCTGAACCCCAGCGCGCCGAACCCCCGCACGCACCCTTCAGGCCGCGGCCCGGTCCCCCGCCGGGCGCCGCCGCCCCGCCGTGTCGGTGAGGGCGGGCGGGGTCCAGGCCCCGTCGGCCCGGTAGAGGTCGGTGCCCGGCGGGACCAGCTCATCGATGCGGTCGAGCGTCGCGTCGTCGAGGGTGAGCGCGGCGCCCTTGAGGAACAGCTCCAGCTGCTCCTGGGTGCGCGGGCCGAGGATCACCGAGGTGACGGCGGGGTGCGCGAGCGGGAAGGCCACCGCCAGCTCGGGCAGGGTGCAGCCCAACTCCCCGGCCAGCTCGTGCAGTTGCTCCGCGACGGCCAGCTTCTCGGCGTTGCCGGGGACGGCCGGGTCGAACCGCTGCCGGTTGAGCCTGGCGCGGTTGCCTTCGAGGTCCACGGGCAGCCCCGTGCGGTACTTGCCGGAGAGGAAGCCGGAGGCGAGCGGCCCCCAGGTCAGGACGCCCATGTTGAGGCGGCGGGCGGTCGGGAGGACGGACTTCTCGATGCCGCGGGCCAGGATCGAGTACGGCGGCTGCTCAGTACGGAAGCGCATGAGCCCGCGCCGCTCCGCGACGTGGTGGGCCTCGACGATGTCCTCGGCGGGGAAGGTCGAGCACCCGAAGGCCCGTATCTTGCCCTCCCGTACGAGATCACCGAGCACCCCGAGGGTCTCCTCCACATCGGTCGTGTGGTCGGGGCGGTGGATCTGGTAGAGGTCGATCCAGTCGGTGCCGAGGCGGCGCAGGCTGTCCTCCACGGCGCGCACGATCCAGCGCCGCGAGTTCCCGCCCCGGCCCGGGCCCTCGCCGCCCATCGGGAAGTGCGCCTTCGTCGCGAGCACGACGTCGTCGCGGCGGCCGCGCAGCGCCTTGCCGGTGATCTCCTCGGACTCACCGGCCGAGTAGATGTCGGCGGTGTCCACGAAGTTGATGCCCGCGTCGAGCGCGGTGTGGACGGCGCGCACGCACGCGTCGTGGTCGGGGTTGCCGATGGCACCGAACATCATCGTGCCGAGGCAGTAGGTGCTGACCTCGATGCCGGTGCCGCCGAGAACGCGATAGCGCATGGTGAACTCCCTTGCCGAAGCGGTCCGTCGAAGCCCGAAGCCAGAGGCCAGAGGCCAGAGGCCGAAGACCGAAGATGACCGCACCTTAGGAGTTGGAGTTCACTCCACCGCAAGCCCGCCAGGCCCCGCAGCCCCCGCACCACGCGCCGAGGGCGGCACCCCCCTGGGAGAAGGGGTGCCGCCCTCGACGTGAAGCGGGTACTACAGGTACTGCGGGTACTGCGGGTCATGCCATGAACTACTGAACCTCGGGGGCTCAGAAGTCCATGTCACCGCCCGGCATGCCGCCCGGAGCGGCCGCGGCGGCCTTCTCCGGCTTGTCGGCGATGACGGCCTCGGTGGTGAGGAACAGCGCGGCGATGGAGGCGGCGTTCTGCAGGGCAGAGCGGGTCACCTTCGCCGGGTCGATGATGCCCTCGGCGATCATGTCCACGTACTCGCCGTTCGCGGCGTTCAGGCCGTGACCGGGGGTGAGGTTGCGGACCTTCTCCACGATGACGCCACCCTCGAGGCCGGCGTTCACGGAGATCTGCTTCAGCGGGGCCTCCAGGGCCAGCTTCACAGCGGCGGCACCGGTGGCCTCGTCACCCTCGAGCTCGAGCTTCTCGAAGACGGAGGAAGCCTGCAGCAGGGCCACGCCACCACCGGCGACGATGCCCTCCTCGACGGCCGCCTTGGCGTTGCGCACGGCGTCCTCGATGCGGTGCTTGCGCTCCTTGAGCTCGACCTCGGTCGCGGCACCGGCCTTGATGACGGCCACGCCGCCCGCGAGCTTCGCCAGGCGCTCCTGGAGCTTCTCGCGGTCGTAGTCCGAGTCCGAGTTCTCGATCTCGGCGCGGATCTGGTTGACCCGGCCCTGGACCTGGTCGCTGCTGCCGGCGCCGTCGACGATGGTCGTCTCGTCCTTGGTGATGACGACCTTGCGGGCGCGGCCGAGGAGCTCCAGACCGGCGTTCTCCAGCTTGAGGCCGACCTCCTCGGAGATGACCTCGCCGCCCGTGAGGATGGCGATGTCGTTCAGCATCGCCTTGCGGCGGTCGCCGAAGCCCGGAGCCTTGACGGCGACGGACTTGAAGGTGCCCTTGATCTTGTTGACGACCAGGGTCGACAGGGCCTCGCCCTCGACGTCCTCGGCGATGATCAGCAGCGGCTTGCCGGACTGCATGACCTTCTCGAGGAGCGGCAGCAGGTCCTTGACCGAGCCGATCTTCGAGTTGACGATCAGGATGTACGGGTCGTCGAGCGACGCCTCCATACGCTCCATGTCGGTGGCGAAGTACGCCGAGATGTAGCCCTTGTCGAAGCGCATGCCCTCGGTGAGCTCCAGCTCCAGACCGAAGGTCTGGGCCTCCTCGACCGTGATGACGCCTTCCTTGCCGACCTTGTCCATGGCCTCGGCGATGAGCTCGCCGATCTGGGTGTCGGCGGCGGAGATGGAGGCCGTCGAAGCGATCTGCTCCTTGGTCTCGACATCCTTCGCCTGCTCGAGCAGGGCGCCCGAGACGGCCTCGACGGCCTTCTCGATGCCGCGCTTCAGGGCCATCGGGTTGGCACCGGCGGCCACGTTGCGCAGACCCTCGCGGACGAGCGCCTGGGCGAGGACGGTCGCGGTCGTCGTGCCGTCACCGGCGACGTCGTCCGTCTTCTTCGCGACCTCCTTGACCAGCTCGGCGCCGATCTTCTCGTACGGGTCCTCGAGCTCGATCTCCTTGGCGATGGACACACCATCGTTGGTGATCGTGGGGGCGCCCCACTTCTTCTCGAGGACGACGTTGCGACCCTTGGGGCCCAGGGTCACCTTGACGGCGTCGGCGAGCTGGTTCATGCCGCGCTCGAGGCCGCGCCGTGCCTCCTCGTCGAACGCGATGATCTTGGCCATGTGAAGTGGTCCTCCCGGACAGATGGGGTCTCCCCCAGCTCGTCAAGAGCTTGGGGAAGGAAAATCCGGACCGCACTGGTGCCCGCGACGGACGGCCTGCAGCCCTTGTGGTTCCTTGCCCCACCCGGTCTGCGGACCTCACCGGCCCGATCCAAGTTCTGTCACTCTCACTCGTAGAGTGCTAACGCCAATGATTAGCACTCGACCCCTCCGAGTGCAAGGTGCGCCCACAGCGCCCTTACGTACCCCAGACACCCCGCCCGCCCCGGCAACCCCCGCGCACGCACGAGGGCCCGTACCCCTCTCGGGATACGGGCCCTCGCCGTGAGTGCCTAGTTGGCCGGACGCGCCAGCTCAGCCGACGGCCAGCTTGACCATGTCCGCCTGCGGACCCTTCTGGCCCTGCGAGATCTCGAACTCGACCCGCTGACCTTCTTCAAGGGTGCGGTACCCGTCCATCTGGATCGCGCTGTAGTGGACGAATACATCCGCACCACCGTCGACCGCGATGAAGCCGTACCCCTTCTCCGCGTTGAACCACTTGACGGTGCCCTGAGCCATGCCTAACTCCCCTATTACTGGCCCTTGCGCAGGACCGCACTTCGCGGACCCGGGTCAGACCTCACGCCCCATTGGTGATGGGGGTGTGCGCCGGAACGCGTCGACCGCGGCTGAATGTATCTGCCCAACTGCCGTCTGCAACAGGTCAATCGGACGAGAATTCTGGGCACGCCCGATCGGTAATATCCGGCGATTCTGCCGGAGTTCAGGGCAAGTCGGGCCCGACAAATGCCGCAATGGGCTCAAATAGGCAAGGTACTTTGGCTACTTCTGGCGGGCGAGCGGCCGACTTCGTATATGCGCTCGGCACTAACGGCACAGCGTGCTCCTCAACTGTACCGCGCTCAACGACACAGAATTGCCCCCTCCGCTTTCTCCCGGAGGGGGCAATCCGAATAACGCAGAGTTGTTGCGGAAGTCCGCGGCCGGACCTCCTTCGCGGCTCAGCCGCCCGCGACGGCGGGAATGATCGAAACGCCCGCGCCGTCCGGCGTCGCGGTCTCGAGGCCCTGCTCGAAGCGCACATCGTCGTCGTTCACGTACACGTTCACGAAGCGGCGCAGCTTGCCCTGGTCGTCGAGGACGCGGGCAGCGATGCCCGTGTGGCTCTTCTCCAGATCGGCGATGACCTCACCGAGGGTGGCGCCCTCGGCGCGGACCTCGGCCTGGCCGCCGGTGTAGGTGCGGAGGATGGTGGGGATGCGGACGTTGACGCTCATGGGGTGGGTCCTTCCTGCGGACGCGGTCGTACGTGGGTCAGTGGGCCAGGCCCGCGTCGCGGAACGCGTCCAGGCTGGGGCGGATGGTGGCGGTCGCCTGCGAACTGTCGGCGACGGCGTCCAGCGTCTTGAGGCCGTCGCCCGTGTTCAGCACGACCGTGGTGAGGTTCGGGTCGATGGCGCCCGCCTCGATCAGCTTCCTGGTGACGCCCAGGGTCACACCGCCCGCCGTCTCGGCGAAGATCCCCTCGGTCTGGGCGAGCAGCTTGATCGCGTCCACGACCTGCTCGTCGTCGACGTCCTCCACGGCCCCGCCCGTGCGGCGCGCGATGTCCAGGACGTACGGGCCGTCGGCCGGGTTGCCGATGGCGAGGGACTTGGCGATCGTGTTCGGCTTCTGCGGGCGGACGACGTCGTGGCCGCCCTTGTAGGCGACGGAGACCGGCGAGCAGCCCTCGGCCTGGGCGCCGAAGAGCTTGTAGGGCTTGTCCTCGACGAGGCCGAGCTTGATCAGCTCCTGCAGCCCCTTGTCGATCTTCGTGAACTGGGAGCCGGAGGCGATCGGGATGACCAGCTGGTCGGGCAGCTGCCAGCCGAGCTGCTCGCAGATCTCGTACGCGAGGGTCTTGGAGCCCTCTCCGTAGTACGGCCGCAGGTTCACGTTCACGAAGCCCCAGCCCTCGCCCAGCGGGTCGCCGATGAGCTCGGAGCAGAAGCGGTTCACATCGTCGTAGTTGCCCTCGATGGCGACGAGGTCACCGCCGTAGACACCGGCCATGACGACCTTGCCCTGCTCCAGGTCGTGCGGGATGAAGACGCAGGAGCGGAAGCCGGCGCGGGCGGCGGCGGCGCCGACGGCACCGGCCAGGTTGCCGGTCGAGGAGCAGGACAGGGTGGTGAAGCCGAAGGCGCGCGCGGCCTCGATGGCCTGCGCGACGACGCGGTCCTTGAAGGAGTGCGTGGGGTTGCCGGAGTCGTCCTTGACGAACAACTTGCCCTGCGCGACGCCCAGTTCGCGGGCGAGGTTGTCGGCCTTGACCAGCTTCGTCCAGCCCGGGTTCAGGTTCGGCTTCTCGGCGACGTCGGCCGGGACGGGCAGCAGCGGGGCGTAGCGCCAGACGTTGGCGGGGCCGGCCTCGATCTGCTTGCGGAGGGCTTCCGGGCCAGTGGCCGGGAGGTCGTAGGCGACTTCGAGGGGGCCGAAACACTCGGCGCAGGCGAAGATCGGGCCGAGCTCGAAGCGGGTTCCGCACTCACGGCAGGAGAGGCCGGAGGCCGGACCGAGGTCTACGGGGGTGGTGGTACCAGTGGTGGCGACAGTCTGCACAGCCATGGAGGCGAGGCCCTTTCTCCTCATCTTCCCCGCGACGCACTTCGCCGCGAGACGGAATTGGCACCTTCCCTAGCCGGGAGCCTCGCGAGTCGACAGTTGCGGTGTCGCACGCAGTGACACTTTGCGCCTGCCGGCGCGTGGCGGCTGGAGGGTTGCCGGGGCTTCAACGGGCCGTATCCCTCTGCCCCTCTGGATGAGCGGTATTCGGTTGTTGATCTTTGGTTCGCCCTCTCGGGCGGCGGCGGCCCCCGACATGCGATGGTCACCGGCCTTGCTCAAGACTGTAACCGACGGACAGGACCCTTGAGATAGTCGTCCGAACCGCGAGATGGATCACACCCGCCCGTCGCCCACCACCCTCTGCGAAGGAGCCGCTGACCGTGCTGGAAGAAGTCGAGCGCTGGCTGAGCAGGCGTTCCTGGTCCGTGGCCGACCGTCCGCTCGATGAGCTCCTCGCCGCGAAGCGGGCCGGTGGCACCACCGTGAGCGTCGTCCTGCCCGCCCTCGACGAGGAGGAGACGGTCGGCGAGATCGTCGCCGAGATCCGCCGCGAGCTGATCGAGAAGGCCCCGCTCGTCGACGAGCTGGTGGTGATCGACTCCGGCTCGGCGGACGGCACCGCGAAGGTCGCGCGCGAGGCAGGTGCCCGTGTCATACACCGGGACGAGGTGCTGCCCCGGATTCCGGTGGTCCCCGGTAAGGGTGAGGTGCTGTGGCGCTCGCTCCTCGTGACGAGCGGCGACATCGTGTGCTTCATCGACGCGGACCTCAAGGAGTTCTCGGCGGACTTCGTCTCGGGCATCGTCGGGCCGCTCCTGACCGACCCGGACGTGGAGTTCGTGAAGGCGATGTACGACCGGCCGCTCGGCGCCGAGTTCGATGCGCGCTCCTCCGGCACGACGGCGGGCCAGGGGGGCCGGGTCACCGAGCTGATGGCGCGCCCGCTGCTCAACTTCCACTGGCCCCAATTGGCCGGATTCGTCCAGCCGTTGGGCGGCGAGTACGCGGCGCGGCGCTCGCTCCTGGAGCGGCTGCCCTTCCCCGTCGGGTACGGGGTCGAGCTGGGCCTGCTCGTCGACGCGCTGCACACGGTGGGCCTGGACGCGCTCGCGCAGGTCGACGTCGGGGTGCGCAAGCACCGGCACCAGGACGGGCAGGCGCTCGGGCGGATGGCGGCGGCGATCTACCGGACGGCACAGCTGCGCCTGGCCCGCGGGCATCTGGTGCGGCCCGAGCTGACCCAGTTCGTGCGCGGGGAGCACGGCTTCGAGCCGCGTACGTACGCGGTGGACACGGAGGAGCGGCCGCCGATGTCCGGTATCGAGGAGTACGCGACCAGACGCGTGGCGTAGGCCCCGTACGCCGGGCGTGGGGGCGTGGCGTAGCCGCAAACGATCATGCGCTTTGCCTAAATTTCCCATTTATGTGGGTTAGACAAGTTATGAGAGCGATGCGGCGCATCGGCGGCATGACGCTCGCCACCGTCACCGTCGCGGCCGGGGCGCTCTGCGCCGCCACCGCACCCGCCTCGGCCGAGGTGATCGAGCCGTTCGCCAAGCGCTACGACGAATCGCTGTACGGCGACTTCAAGACCATCGGCAACACGGTCCTGGACTGCCCGACGGCCCCGGCCGACGTGGCCGCCTCCTGCCGGGAGACGCAGCAGTCCCAGGGCACCAAGAACAACAACAACTTCATCGAGCAACGCATCAACGTGGCCGGCCTGAGCGGCACCTTCGACTCCAGCACGGGCCAGGTGGCCATCCCGCCCGGCGCCAAGGTCGACTACGCGCGCCTGTTCTGGGGCGGCAACGCGGGCACGCACCGCTTCGGCAGGACCGTCCGCAACATCTGCGACCTCAACCGCGAGGGCAACCTCCCCGTCGCCCCGGCCCCCGGCGACCCGCTCACCACCCGCCCGGTCATCCGCGTCGGCGGCGGCACCCAGTCCCGGGTGACCGTGGAGAACGCGGTCAGGTCCCCCAACGCCACCCAGGGCCCGCACTACTACACGGCCGAGGCCAACGTCACCGACGCCTTCAAGGGCGCGCCCACCGGCAGCCCCGTCGAGGTGGCCGTCGGCGACATCTGGGCGCCGAACGGTCAGGGCTGCGTCGGCGGCTGGTCGCTCACCGTCGTCTACAAGTACGACGGCCCCAACGCCCAGTACGCGCCCGACCGCCGCAACGTCTACATCTGGGGCGGTCACGTCATCCAGCGCTCGGTCCGGAGCAAGGCCCTCGCGGACAGCTCCACCACGGTCCCGGTCGACGGCTTCTACCGGACCGACGGCGACATCCACGCGAGCGTCACGGCGTACGAGGGCGACTGGAACACCAAGGGCGACCAGTTCCTCGTCGACGGGAAGCCCGTCACCGAGTCGCACACCGGCAGGACCGACAACTTCTTCATCAGTGAGGACGACGGCGCCCTCAACCCCAAGTACCGCAACAACCTGAGCATCGACGCCAAGGCGTTCAGGGTGCCGGACGGAGCCATCCCGGTCGGCGCCAAGTCGGCCAAGCTCACCTTCACCACCACGGGCGACGTGTACGTCCCCTCACAGCTGGCGCTCTCCGTCCCCGTGCCCGACCTGGAGGTCACCAAGACCGCCTCCCCCGAGAAGGTCGAGCCGGGAGACACCCTGACCTACACGGTCAAGGCGAAGAACATCAGCAAACTCCCCTACCCCGCAGCCAAGTTCAGCGACGACCTCTCCGACAACCTCGACGACGCGACGTACAACAACGACGCGAAGGCGGACATCGGCAAGGTCTCCTACAGCGAGCCGAAGATCAGCTACACCGGCGACATCCCGGCCGGGCAGACGGCGACCGTCACGTACTCGGTGAAGGTCAACGACCCGGTCAGCGGCGACGGAAAGCTGCGCAACAACGTCGATGTGGAGTCCCCGCGCTCCAACTGCGACGAGGACAGCACCGACCGGCACTGCGGCACGACGCCGATCCTCATCCGGCAGCCCGCGCCGCCGCAGAACCAGCCACCGGTCACCGTCGAGACCCACCCGCAGACCCGGGTCGCGCCCGCCTGCTCCTCCGTGAAGAACACCATCACGGTGAAGAACAAGTCGGACCGCGACCGCACCGGCGCCACCGCGTCCTGGCCGGTCAAGCCCGGCTCGTCGGAGCCCGTCGCCAGCAGCGGAAAGGTGACGAAGAAGGGCTCGACCTACACCTGGACCGGCGACGTCAAGGCGCACGGCACCGTCACGATCACGCAGAACGTCAAGGTGTCCTGCACGCCCGGCGAGGTCACCGTCATCACGGTGACGGCGCCCGGCAGCAACTGCTCCAAGACGATGCGCGGCGGCGACGACCCGTGCACCACGGCGATCCTCTCCCAGCGGGTCCAGGGCCGCCCCGGCCCGCACGCGCCGCAGCACCCCGGCGGCGGCGAACTGGCCGAGACCGGCGACGACTCCTCCGCCCTCCTGTACGCGGGCCTCGCGGCCTCGCTGTGCGGGCTCGGGGTGCTGGCGCTCGCGGCGGTGCGCAGCCGCAGGGACTGACGGACGCTCACAGAGGGACTGACGGTCTCTCGTATCTCGCAGAGGTGTTGACGGTCTCTCGTATCTCGCAGAGGTACTGACGGTCTCTCGTATACGGACGGGAACGGCCGGACTCGCCAAAGAGTCCGGCCGTTCCCGTCCGCACGTTTGAGCGTTTCCGGGACAGGCTAGTTTCGCTGCATGGTCTCCGAGCAGTCAGCACAGTCGGCACAGTCCCAGGTTCTCGTCGCGTCCAACCGCGGCCCCGTCTCGTACGAGGTGGCGGACGACGGCACACTCACCCCCAAGCGCGGCGGGGGCGGCCTCGTCTCCGCGCTCAGCGTCGTCGAGGACAAGCTGTGGGTGTGCGCGGCGCTGAGCGACGGGGACCGCGAGGCGGTGCGGCGCGGGGTCGGCGAGCCCGGGGTGCGGATGCTGGACATCGACGCCGACGTGCACGCGGACGCGTACAACGGCATCGCGAACTCGGTGCTGTGGTTCGTGCACCACATGCTGTACCAGACGCCTCTGGAGCCGTCGTTCGGGACGGAGTTCCGGCGCCGCTGGGCGTCGTACGAGGCGTACAACCAGGCGTTCGCCGAGGCGTTGGCACAGGAGGCGGCGCCGGGGGCGACGGTGGTGGTGCAGGACTATCACCTGGCGCTGGTGCCGGGGATGCTGCGCGAGTTGAGGGACGACCTGCGGATCGGGCACTTCTCGCACACCCCCTGGGCGCCCGTCGACTACTTCCGGATGCTGCCGGACGACATCGCGGAGCAGCTCCTGCGCGGCATGCTCGGCGCGGACCGGCTCGGTTTCCTCACCGCACGGTGGGCGGACGCGTTCACGGAGTGCTGCGTGCGGATCCTCGGCGGGACGTCGGGCACCCGGATCGGGGTGCACGGCCTCGGCGCCGACGCGGACTTCCTGCGGGAGCGGTCGCGGCGGGACGACGTGGAGGAGCGGATCGGGGGGCTGCGGGAGCAGATCGGCGGGGACGGGTCCGGGAGCGGTTCCGGGGACGGCGCCCGGAAGGTGATCGTCCGGGTGGACCGGACGGAGCTCTCGAAGAACATCGTGCGGGGCCTGCGGGCGTACGAGCTGCTCCTGGAGACGCGGCCCGAGTGGCGGGAGCGGGTGGTGCACCTCGCGTTCGCGTATCCCTCGCGGCAGGATCTCGCGGTGTACCGCGACTACACGGCGGAGGTGTCGCGGGTCGCGGAGTCGATCAACTCCCGTTTCGGCACGGCGGGCTGGACCCCGGTGATCCTCCACGTCAAGGACGACTTCGCCCGCTCCCTCGCCGCGTACCGGCTGGCGGACGTGGCGCTGGTGAACCCCATCCGGGACGGCATGAACCTCGTCGCCAAGGAGGTTCCCGTGGTGTCGGACGAGGGGTGTGTGCTGGTGCTTTCGCGGGAGGCGGGGGCGTTTGCGGAGTTGGGGGAGGATGCGGTGGTCGTGAATCCGTATGACGTCACGGGGACGGCGGGGGCGCTTCATGAGGCGTTGACCATGCCGGTGGAGGAGCGGGCTGAGCGGACGAAGCGGCTTGCGGCTGCGGCGACTGCGTTGCCGCCCGGGCAGTGGTTCCTGGACCAGTTGCGGGCGCTGGACGCCTGACCCCTGCGGGGCTTCTTCCCCAACCCCGCCCCTTCCCGGTCCGGCGACTCCGTCGCCCCTGGGCGGGCCTCTTGGGGCTGCGCCCCCAGCCCCCGCTATCGGCGCTGAACGCGCCTCGTCCTCAATCGCCGGACGGGCTGAGAGGCCGGCCCGTCCGGGGGTCTGGGGGCGGAGCCCCCTGCGCGCGCGGAGCGCGCCAATAGATGCAGCCGGGTAGGGGCGGGACTGGGGAAAAGTAACGTCCAACAGCAACCGCCGTTTGTCCATGGGCCCTTGAGGGTGTGCCCGACTACGTTCCGGGGCCATGCCCCTACGCCCCCTCCTCCTGGCCACCGCCCTGGCCACAGCAGCCGCCACCCCCACAGCGACCGCCACCCCCCGCACCCCCACCACCCACTACCTCGACTGCCAACGCGGCGACGACGCCGCGAGCGGCACCTCCCCCGCCACCGCCTGGCGCACCCTCGCCCAGGCGAGCGCCCACACCTACGCCCCCGGCGAGCGCCTCCTCCTCAAGCGCGGCACGCAGTGCGACGGCGTGCTCGCGCCCCGGGGGAAGGGGGCACAGGGGGCGCCCGTGCGGATCGACGCCTACGGGAGCAAGAGGGCGGGCAAGCCGCACATCGAGGGCGGAGGCGCCCGCGCCGCCCTGCTCCTCAGCAACACCGAGCAGTGGGAGATCCGCAACCTCGACCTCTCCAACACCGGCCCCGCCACCACCACCGACCGCCGCGCGGGCCTCTACGTCGAGCTCACCGACTACGGCGTCGCCCACCACTTCGTCGTCGAGGGCGTCGACGTCCACGACGTCAACGGCGCCGACTTCAAGGACCCGGACCCGAGTGGGGGGATCCTCTTCACGGTGAAGGGAGCCACCACCCCCACCCGGTTCGACGGCATCCGCGTCGACCGCTCCACCGTCCGCCACGTCGACCGCACCGGCATCGCCACCTCCTCCACCTGGAAGCGCGCCTCCGGGGCCGGTCAGATCCAGTCCACCGACGTCCAGTTCACGCGCAACAAGGTGTACGACGTCGGGGGCGACGGCATCGTCGTGCAGAAGGCGCGCGGCGCCCTCGTCGAGCGCAACCTCGTCGACGGGTTCAACATGCGGTCGGCCGGCTACAACGCCGGGGTGTGGGCCTGGGACGCGGACGACGTGCTGTACCAGTACAACGAGGTCAGCGGGGGGCACGGGACCCGGGACTCCATGGCGTACGACATCGACGGCGGCAACAACCGCAACGTCTACCGCTACAACTACAGCCACGACAACGAGGGCGGCTTCCTGCTCGTCTGCAACGCCGAAGGCATGGTGAGCGACGGGAACCGCGTCCACGACAACATCAGTGTCAACGACCGGAACACGGCCTCGCCTTATGGAGTCGTCTCCGTCGTCTGCGGTGCTTCCACCAATACGCGGATCTACCGCAACACCATCGTCACCAACCGGTCCGACACCGCCCTCGTCTCCAACAACGGCCCCACGGGCGTCACGTTCGAGGACAACGTGTTCGTGGGGGCGGCGGCCGGCCAGGGGTCCCCGATCCGTGACACCGTGAGCACCTATCGCAACAACCTCTACTGGCGCACCGACCAGCCCCGTGACACCACCGGCGTCCGCGCCGACCCGCTGCTCCGGTCCGCCGCGCCGGGCGCCCCCGACGACGTACGCCTGAAGGACGGCTCACCCGCGCGCGGGGCCGGGTCCGTGGACGGAGGCGGGGACGACGGGACCGCCTACGACTACTTCGGCAATCCCATTCCGGACCCGCCCAACATCGGGGCGGATCAGTCGAGTTGAGCGGAGAGTTGAGCGGAGATCGACTGCAGCAGGGCCACCACGCCCTCCGGGCCGTCCACCACCAGGTCCGCGCGGCCCGTGAGTTCGGCGACCTCCGGGCTGCCGCTGCACACCTTCAGGCCCGCGATCCGGTCGGAGCGGAGCTTCTCCACGGCCGCGAAGGCGGTGAGGTCGCCGAGGTCGTCGCCCGCGTACAGGACGGACTCGGCGCCCACCTCGCGGACGTAGTCGGCGAGGGCGACGCCCTTGTCCATGCCGGGCGGGCGGAGCTCCAGGACCAGGCGGCCCGGTTCGACGATCAGGCCGTGGCGGGAGGCGAGTTCGGCGAGGGGCGCGCTCAGTTCGTCGAAGGCGGCCTGGGGGTCCTTCGCGCGGCGCGTGTGGACGGCGAGGGCGCGGCCCTTCTCCTCGATCCAGATGCCGCTCCAGGCGCCGATCGCGTCGAGGAATCCGGGGAGTTCGGCGCGCACGGAGGCGACACCGGGGTGCGGGTCCGCGGCGCGCACCGTGCCGGTGACCGCGTCCCAGCGCTCCGCGCCGTAGTGCCCGAGGACGACGAGGTGTTCCAGGCCCGGGACGCCCGCGAGGCCGCCGTAGCGGACCGCGACGCCCGCCGGGCGGCCGGTGACGATGGCGACCGAGCCCAGCTTCGGCGCGAGCGCGGCGAGCGTGGGGACCGCCTCCGGGTGGGCGCGGGCCTGCTCGGGGTCGGGCACGATCGGCGCGAGCGTGCCGTCGAAGTCGAGCGCGATCACGGCCTGTTGGGGGCGTGCGAGCAGCGCGGCGAGGCCGTCACGGCCCGCCGCGGTCGCGGGCTCGGGCACGGTCAGCGAGCGCCGGGAGTACTGAGGGTCACCCATGGGCCTGACCTTACTGCCCGTCGCCGGGGAGCGCCCGACACCCTTTCACGTCCCGGTCAGGGCAATACGGGCCGTTTCCGGCACACCGTCGTACGTGCTGCGCGGCCCGGTTCAGCGCTCGTCGCGGCGCGTCTGCCGGGTGGCGCGCAGGCGGTTGACCGTCACCGGGTCGTGCTCGAGGGCGCGCCGGTCGTCCAGGAGGGCGTTCAGGAGCTGGTAGTAGCGGACCGGCGCCATGCCGAGCTCCTCGCGGATCGCGCGCTCCTTGGCGCCGGGGCCGGGCCAGTTGCGCCGCTCCAGGGCGAGGACGGCCCGCGCCTGCGCGTCCAGGTCCCGGGCCCCGTCCTCCGTGCTGCCGTCGCTGGTCGTCATGGAGTCACGCTATTCCGAGTTCTCCTCGGCCTGGGCCGCCCGCTGGATCTGGCCGAGGGTCGACTGCGGATTGCCGTTCGGGCCGACCGTCTTGCCGATGTACTTCTTGATGTCGACGGACACCCCGGCCCAGGACGTGTGGCCCACCGGGTAGAGGCGCGAAGTCGGCAGCTCCTTCAGGAACTTGTCGAGGTCGGCCTTGCTCTTGTCGTCCGCCATCACCTGCGAGGCGGACGTGGTGACCGGCAGCAGGTCGTACTCGCGGCTGAATTCCAGGACGTTCTTCTCGCTGTAGACGTAGTCGAGGAACGTGCCGATCTCCTTGCGGTGACCGTGCTGCTTGAACGCCATCATCCAGTCGGCGACGCCCATCGTCGCCTCGGAGTTGCCGTTCACGCCGGGCATCGGCACCATGCCGAACTTGACGCCCTTCTTGGCGGCCATCTTCATCAGCGTGGGGTGGCCGTTGAGCATGCCGACGTCGCCGCGTGTGAACGCCGCGAACGCCTCCGCGCGGTTCAGCTTGCCGGGCTCGGTCGGGCCGGTCAGGCCCTTGCCGACGAGTTCGTCGCGCAGCCACGTGAACGTCTTCACGTTCAGCTTGGAGTCGATGTCGTACGAGCCGACGTTGTCGGTGTAGCCACCGCCGCCGCTGAGCAGCCACTGCAGGGTCTCGGCCTGCGCCTCCTCGCGGCCGAGCGGCAGCGCGTACGGGAACTTCACGCCGCGCGCCTTGAGCACCTTGGCGTCGGCGGCGAGCTCGGTCCAGCTCTGCGGCGGGTCGAGGTTCGCGTCCTTGAAGAGCTTCTCGTTGTAGAAGAGCAGGCGCGTGGAGCCGGCGAACGGCATGCCGTACTGCGTGCGGTCGACCTCACCGGCCTGGGCGAGGGGGGAGAGGAAGTCCGACTGCGTGGCGATGGAGAGCAGCTCGTCGGCGGTGTAGAGCTTCTTCTGCGCGGCGTAGTCCGCGTACGCGCCGATCTGGGCCATGTCCGGGGCGTCGCCCGCCTTGACCATCTCCTTGACCTTGCGGTCCACGTCGGTCCAGGAGTAGACGCTCACCTCGACCTTGATGTTGGGGTGCGCGGCCTCGAACTTCTTCGCCAGCTTGTCCCAGTACTTCTGCGAGCTGTTCGCGGCGGAGTCGCCGTAGTCGGCGGCCACCAGCTTGAGGGTCACGTCGTCCGATCCGCCCGGACCGCCGCAGCCGGCGAGGACCGCCGCCATGCCCAGCGCGGCGCCAGCCGCGGTTATCCCTGTCACGCGCCGCTGCACTGCTGTCCCACCCTGTTCCTCAACTTCATGAACTGCGAGTTTCTCCCGCGTCCCGACACAAGGTCTACACCACCCCAGTATCACTTCTGCAACGGAGTGCCCCCATTGCCCGGTCGGGCCCGGGGCTGCTAAGCACAGCTCGTTCCCGCACGACGCTCAAGTACCGCACCAGCAAGGAGCTTTGACTCATGTCGCCTGCGTCTTCGATGTCTTCCATGCCTCCCATGTCGCGTACGTCTGCAGAAATAGCCACCCAGCCCGATTGCTGGCGGCGCGCGGCCCGGTCCGCCGAGGAGTTCGACGGCCTGCCGAAGCCGGGCGAGCGGGTCGCGGTGACCGGCTGCGGCACGTCCTGGTTCATGGCGATCGCGTACGCGGCGCTGCGGGAGGCCGCGGGGCAGGGCGAGACGGACGCGTTCGCGTCCTCGGAGTTCCCGGCGGGCCGCCCGTACGACCGGGTGGTGGCGATCACCCGGTCCGGTACGACGACGGAGGTCCTTGAGCTGCTGGCCGCGGTGCGGGGCTCGGTCCCGACGGTGGCGCTGACGGCCGATCCGAAGACCCCGGTCATGGAGGCGGCGGACACGGTGGCCGTCCTGGACTGGGCCGACGAGGAGTCGGTCGTCCAGACCCGCTTCGCCACGACGGCGCTCGCCTTCCTGCGGGCGGGCCTCGGGGAGCTGCCGGGTGTGAAGGCCGTGTCCGAGGCGGCGGCGGACGCGGAGCTGGCGGTGGCGGAGCCCCTGCCCGACGCCGTGGTGGGCGCGGAACAGTGGACGTTCCTGGGGCGGGGCTGGACGTACGGGCTCGCGCTCGAGGCGGGGCTGAAGATGCGGGAGGCGGCGGGGGCGTGGACGGAGTCGTACCCGGCGATGGAGTACCGGCACGGGCCGATCTCCATCACCGGGCCCGGGCGGGTGGCGTGGATGTTCGGGGAGCTTCCTGAGGGGCTCGCGGGGGACGTCGCCCGGGTGGGCGGGGAGCTGGTGACCAGTGAGCTGGATCCGCTGGCCGATCTGGTGCGTGCGCAGCGGCTGGCGGTGGCGCTCGCGGAGGCCCGGGGCTTCGACCCGGACCGCCCGCGGAACCTGACGCGCAGCGTGATCCTGAGCTAGCGCGGAGCCTCCGGCGGTTCTTTCCCCCGATCCCGCCCCTTCCTGGCTGCATCTAGATCCCGCCCCTTCCCGGCTGCATCTATTGGCGCGCTCCGCGCGCGCAGGGGGCTCCGCCCCCAGACCCCCGGACGGGCTGGCCTCTCAGCCCGTCCGGCGATTGAGGACGAGGCCGTCCAGGCCGATAAGGGGGTCTAGGGGCAAAGCCCCAGGAGAGCGCCCCAGGGGCGACGGAGTCGCCGGATTCGGGAAGGGGCGGGATCGGGGAATGGACCTTCGACCCGCAACCCGCGCCCAAAGTGGACTAGACCTTTCGCGGTCCCGGCGCGAGACTGTCCCCCGTGAAACATGTCATCGCCCTCGACGTGGGCGGCACCGGAATGAAGGCCGCCCTGGTCGGGGCGGACGGCACCCTGCTGCACGAGTCCCGCCGCCCGACCGGCCGGGACCGCGGCCCCGACGCGGTCGTCGAGTCGATCCTCGGGTTCGCCGAGGACCTCCGCGCCCACGGCGTGCAGGCGTTCGGCGAACCCGCGGCCGCGGCCGGCGTCGCCGTGCCCGGCATCGTCGACGCCGACCGCGGCATCGCCGTCTACGCCTCCAACCTCGGCTGGAGCGACGTCCCCCTGCGCGAGCTCCTCAGCACCCGCCTGGACGGCCTCCCCGTCGCCCTCGGCCACGACGTCCGCTCCGGCGGCCTCGCCGAGGGGCGGATCGGGGCGGGGAAGGGAGCCGACCGGTTCCTGTTCGTGCCGCTCGGCACCGGGATCGCCGGGGCCATCGGCATCGGCGGCGCCATCGAGCCCGGCGCACACGGCTCCGCGGGCGAGATCGGCCACATCGTCGTACGCCCGGACGGGCCCCCCTGCGGCTGCGGGCAGCGCGGCTGTCTGGAGCGGCTCGCCTCCGCCTCCGCCGTGAGCCTGGCCTGGGCCGAGGCGAGCGGGGACCCGGACGCGGACGCGGCGGACTGCGCCAAGGCCGTGGAGTCCGGCGACCCGCGCGCCCAGGAGGTCTGGCGGAACGCCGTCGACGCGCTCGCCGACGGGCTGCTCACCGCCCTCACTCTGCTGGACCCGAACACCCTGATCATCGGTGGCGGGCTCGCCGAGGCCGGGGAAACCTTGTTCACACCGCTCCGGGCGGCCGTCGCGCGCCGCATCGTGACCTTCCAGACGCTCCCCGAGATCGTCCCCGCGGCGCTCGGGGACACCGCCGGGTGCCTGGGCGCGGGTCTGCTCGCCTGGGACCTGGTCAGTCCGCACTCCCCCCACCCCACGGAGGTAACCACCTGATGGCCACTAGCAAGGTTCTCGCCGGGGCTCAGGTGGTCCTGCCCACCGGTACCGTTCCGAACGGCCGCGTCATCGTCGAGGGCAGCAGGATCGCCGGCGCCGCGCCCGCGGACGCCGAGGTCCTCGACCTGACCGGCCACTGGCTGGTCCCCGGCTTCGTCGACATGCACAACCACGGCGGCGGTGGCGCCTCCTTCACCTCCGGCACCGTCGACGACATCCTCACCGGCGTCCACACCCACCGGCTGCACGGCACCACCACCGTCGTCGCCTCCTTCGTCACCGGCCAGATGGACTTCCTGACCCAGCGCGCCGGGCTCCTGTCCGAGCTGGCCGAGCAGGGGGAGATCGCGGGCATCCACTTCGAGGGCCCGTTCATCTCGCCGTGCCGCAAGGGCGCCCACGACGAGACGCTCCTGCGCGACCCCGACCCGGCCGATGTGCGCAAGCTCGTCGACGCCGCCCGCGGCCAGGCCCGCATGGTCACGCTCGCCACCGAACTGCCGGGCGGCATCGACTCGGTGCGCCTGCTCGCCGAGCACGGCGTGATCGCGGCGATCGGGCACACAGACGCCACGTACGAGCAGACCGTGGAGGCCATCGACGCGGGCGCCACCGTCGCCACGCATCTGTACAACGCCATGCCCACCCTCGGACACCGTGCCCCCGGGCCCATCGCCGCCCTCCTCGAGGACGAGCGGATCACCGTCGAGCTGATCAACGACGGCACGCATCTGCACCCCGCCGCCTTCGAGCTGGCCTTCCACCACGCGGGGGCCCATCGGACCGCGCTCATCACCGACGCCATGGACGCCGCCGGCTTCGGCGACGGGCGGTACATGCTCGGCCCGCTGGAGGTCGAGGTGAAGGACAGCGTGGCGCGGCTCGTCGAGGGCGGCTCCATCGCGGGCTCGACGCTCACCCTGGACCGGGCCTTCAAGCGGTCCGTCACCGTCGACGGGATCTCCGTCGAGGACACGGTCCGGGCGATCTCCGCGAACCCGGCGAAGCTCCTCGGCGTCTACGACCGGGTCGGCTCCCTGGAGCCCGGCAAGGACGCCGACGTCGTGGTCCTGGACGCGGACTTCGTGCTCAAGGGCGTGCTCCGCAAGGGCGAATGGGTGGTTCAGCCCCAACTTGGGTGATTTCAGCTCATGTTGAACGCCGTATGAACGGCAGGCGGTTGGTCCGGAGGTCTGGGCCAGCCGCCTTCTTTTTGGCATGATCGCCTCCGGTGCAGCCAGCACGTCGTACGTGAGTACGTGAGTTCATGCGTGAGTACGTGGGTACGTGAGTTCACGCGTTCTCGGTCTCGGGGGTGAAGTGCAGTGATCCTCACGGTCACCCTGAACACCGCCCTCGACATCACCTACCGCGTCCCCGCCCTCACCCCGCACGCCTCGCACCGCGTCACCGAGGTCACCGAACGGCCCGGCGGCAAGGGCCTGAACGTGGCCCGGGTGCTCGCCGCGCTCGGCCACGACGTGACGGTGACCGGCTTCGCCGGCGGCGACACCGGCGCCACCCTGCGCGCCCACCTCGCGGGCGACGCGGCCCGCCGCACCGACACCCGCCTCACCGACGCCCTCGTCCCCGTCGCGGGCCCCACCCGCCGCACCGTCGCCGTGGTCGACTCCGCGAGCGGCGACACCACGCAGCTGAACGAGCCGGGCCCGACGGTCACCGCCGACGAGTGGACCGCGTTCCTCGACACCTACGAGGACTTGGTGCGCGACGCGGCGGCCGTGGCCCTGTGCGGCAGCCTGCCGCCGGGGGTGCCCGTGGGCGCGTACGGCCTCCTGGTGCGCGCGGCGCGGTCCGCCCGCGTGCCGGTCCTCCTGGACACCAGCGGCGAGCCGCTGCGCCGCGGCGTCGCCGCCCGCCCCGACATCGTCAAGCCGAACGCCGACGAACTCGCCGAGCTCACCGGCTCCCACGACCCGGCCCAGGCCACCCGCGACGCCCGCCGCAGGGGCGCGCACTCCGTCGTCGCCTCGCTCGGCACCGAGGGGCTGCTCGCGGTGACCCCGGACGGCAGCTGGCAGGCGGCCCCGCCCGGCCCCGTGCGCGGCAACCCCACGGGCGCGGGCGACTCCGCGGTCGCGGGCCTGCTCTCCGGCCTGGTCGAGGAACTCCCGTGGCCCGGGCGCCTGTCCCGCGCGGTGGCCCTCTCGGCGGCCACGGTGGCGGCGCCCGTGGCGGGCGAGTTCGACCCGCCGACGTACGAAGACCTGCTGACGCGGATAGCGGTGACCTGACCGACGCGACCGGCGGAGACCTGACGGCCCCGCGCGGCCGGGAGTGAACGGGCCCCTGCGGCCCGGGAATTGGGGAGAACGTGCCACTCGTATCCACCGGCGAACTCGTCGCCGACGCGCGCACCTCCGGGCGCGGCGTCGCCGCCTTCAACGTGATCACTCTGGAGCACGCGGAGGCGATCGCCCACGGCGCCGAGCAGGCGGGCGCCCCCGCGATCCTCCAAGTCTCCGAGAACGCCGTGAAGTTCCACGGCGGCGGCCCCTCCGGGCTCTCCGCGATCGCCGCGGCGGCGACGGCGGTGGCCCGCGCCTCCGCCGCGCCCCTCTCCCTGCACCTGGACCACGTGATGGACGTGGACCTGCTGCGGGCGGCGCACCCCGAGGGCTTCAGCTCGGTGATGTTCGACGCGTCGAAGATGAGTTACGGGGACAACGTCAAGGCCACGGCGGACGCGGTCCGTTGGGGCCATGAGCGGGGCATCTGGATCGAGGCCGAGCTCGGCAAGGTCGGCGGCAAGGAGGGCGAGGCCCCGCTGGACGCGCACGCCCCGGGGGTGCGGACCGATCCCGCGGAGGCGGCCGCCTACGTCGCCGACACGGGCGTGGACGCCCTCGCGGTGGCGGTCGGCTCCTCGCACGCGATGACGGAGCGCACGGCGGCCCTGGACCACGCGTTGATCGCCGCCCTGCGCGACGCCGTCCCCGTCCCCCTCGTCCTGCACGGCTCAAGTGGCGTGCCGGACGCGGAGATACGGCAGGCGGTGGCGTCCGGCATGGTGAAGATCAACGTCGGTACGGCGCTCAACACCGCGTTCACGGGCGCGGTGCGGGAGTACCTCGCGGGGGACGCGAAGGGCGTCGACCCCCGCAAGTACCTCGCCCCCGCGCGCGAGGCGATGGCGGGGACGGTGCGGGGGTTCCTGGCGCTGCTGTAGCGGACGCCGGACGCTCAGCCCTCGCCCTCGGCCAGCCACATCTGGTCGAGGTTCGCCCCGCAGATGTTGGACTGGTCGCAGGCCAGCGAGAGGGTGTTGGTGCCCTTGTTGAGCTGGACGATCGCCCAGGTCTTGGTCCAGCCCTTCTCCCAGTCGCCTTCCTTGGCGTGGGCGAAGTTCTCCATGTTGAGCGGGCGGGTCTGCTTCTTGCCGTTGACGAGGACGTTGGCGTTGGCGTCCTTGCCGGGCACGCCGTAGCTCACCCAGAGCTTGTACGTGCCGTCCTTCGGGATGCCGTTGACCGTCCAGGTGACCTGGGCGCCGACCTTGTCGAGCCCTGCCACGTACACCCCGCCCGCGGCCTTCGCGCCCTTGATGTCGGAGGCCGTGCTGGTGCCGCCGTCCAGCTTGAGGGCCTTGGCGTCGGTCTCGGGGAGCTCTGCGTCGTCCTTGGGTTCGTCGGACGGCTTCTCGCTCGGCTTCACGGAGTCGGCGGCCGACGGGGACGAACCCGCCTGCGAGCCGTCGTCCTTCTTGTCGTCGCCGCCGAAGAGCATCGCGGCGCCGATCCCGATGGCGACGGTGCAGACCACGGCGATCGCCCCGATCAGCAGGCCCTTGGTGTTGGGCCCGCGGCCCCGGCCGCCGCCCCCGGCCTGCGGCACGGGACGCGTCGTCGGGGGCATCCCGCCGGGCTGGGTCTCGGGCGCCGCGTAGTGGGCGTTCGGCTCGCCGTAGGGCTGCTGCGGCGGCACCTGCGCCTGGCCGTACGCGGCGGTCGGCTGCTGCCCGTACTGGCGCTCACCGACCGTGCGGACCTGGTTGTACGAGTACGAGGAGCGGGAGCCGGGACCCGGGTAGCCGTAGCCGCCGCCTCCGCCCGGGGGCGTGGCGCCGTTCGCCTGACCGTCGGCGTACAGATAGCCGAAGGGGTCGTCGTCGCCCTCTGGCGCGCTCGGCGTGGGCTCGCCGTTATTGCCGGGCGTCGTCATTCCCAGGTCACTCCCTCATATCGCTGACCGGGCGAGCCTACCCGGTCCGCGTGAACCCACAGGGTGGCCTTGACCTCATCCCGTACACGGCTCGCGCACTACTCGCACACGACAAAACGGGTCATCCCGCGCGTCGGTGCTGCTTGGCGCGGGACCGCTTCTCCACGTACATCCGCTGGTCGGCGGAGTGCAGCACCTCGTCGGCCGACATCCCGCAGTGGGCCCAGCCGATGCCGAAGCTGGCGCCGACGCGGACCGCCCTGCCGTCCACGCGGATGGGCGGAATGATGGCGTTCCGCAACCGGACCGCAAGGTCCTGGGCGTCCGCGCGGCCGAGCCCGTCGGCGAGCACCACGAACTCGTCGCCGCCGAGCCGGGCCACCGTGTCCCCGTCCCGCACCCCGCTGGTGAGGCGCCGGGCCACCTCGATGAGGACGGCGTCGCCGGTGTGGTGCCCGAAGCGGTCGTTGATCGACTTGAAGCCGTCGAGGTCGCAGAAGAGGACGGCGAGGCCCTTCGTGCCGTCGTCCGCGCCCGATCCGTCGTCGCCGGGTGCGACGGTGTGGACGTGGTGGTCGAAGCCTTCGCCCTGGTGCGGCCCGCCGTAGTCATAGCTGTGCCCGGCGCTGTGCCCTATGGCCGCGTTGCCGTAGCCGCCCTGGTAGCCGCCGTCGCCCCGGTCTCCGTAGGCCGCGTCGAGGGAGTCGACGGCGCTGGGCTGCGGCGACTGGGGCCTGCGGCAGAGGCGGGCGCTGAGCCGGGTGCGCAGCTCGGCGGAGTTGGGCAGTCCGGTCAGGGCGTCGTGCGAGGCGCGGTGGGCGAGCTGGAGCTCGCGGCGCTTGCGCTCCTCGATGTCCTCGACGTGGGTGAGCAGGAAGCGGGGCCCGTCGGCGGCGTCGGCGACGACGGAGTTGCGGAGCGAGACCCACACATACGTCCCGTCGCGCCGCCCGAGCCGCAGCTCCGCACGGCCGCCCTCGGCCGAGGTCCGCAGGAGCGTGCCGATGTCCTCGGGGTGCACGAGGTCGGAGAAGGAGTAGCGGCGCATCGCGGAGGCGGGGCGCCCGAGGAGGCGGCACAGCGCGTCGTTCGTCCGGAGGATGCGGCCGTGCTGGTCGCCGCCCATCTCGGCGATGGCCATGCCGGACGGGGCGTACTCGAAGGCTTGGCGGAACGACTCTTCGCTGGCCCGCAGCGCCTGCTGCTCGCGCTCCAGGCGGACGAGGGCGCGCTGCATGTTGGCCCGGAGGCGGGCGTTGCTGATCGCGATGGCGGCCTGGAAGGCGTACATCTGCAGGGCCTCTCGGCCCCAGGCGCCGGGCCGCCGCCCGTTGCGCGGCCGGTCGACGGATATGACGCCGATGAGCTCGCCGCCGGAGCCGCCGGTCGCGTACATGGGCGCGAAGAGCCGGTCGGCGGGGTGCCACTCGTCCTCGAAGCGGGGCTGCGGGCCGTCGGTGTACCACTGCGGCACGTCGTCCTCGTCAAGGACCCAGCCCTCGGTGTGCGGGATGTAGCGGAGGGCGCCCCATGCCTCGCCCATGGCCAGGCGGCGCTCCCAGGCGTCGCGGGAGCCGACGCGGCCGGTGATGAGGGCCTCGGCGGCGGAGTTCCCGGCGAAGGCGGCGACGACGAGGTCTCCGTCCGGGCGGACGAGGTTCACGCACGCCAGCTCGTAGCCGAGGCCGTTGACGACGCCGTCGGCGACGGTCTGCAAGGTGTCGGCCAGGCTCCGGGCCGTGTTCAGGTCCGCCACGACCTGATGCAGCTGCCGCAGGGTCGCAAGACGGACGTACGGCTCCGACTCGCTCTCCATGCTCGCTCTCCCCGAGACCTCGACAGCAACTCCAGGATTCGCAGCGTCCTCAGTAGTCTTCGGCGTCTTCAGCAATCTTCGGCGCCTTCTGCGGAAGACTCGGACGACTCGGAAGACTTCGGCAGTCTCCAGCTACTCCTCTGTCCGATTGCCACCGTCACTGAATCACAGTGAGCTGCTCACTCGGTACACAGGGTCAACAAAATATGGGTCCTGTGACTCAAGTCACAGGTGGGAAGCCGGTGTTGGTCCTAGGTCCTCACTCGGCCCTTGGCCCGATGTGGCGGCGGGGCGGCCGGGGCTAGCGTCGTGGCCGTGGTTACCGCACTGAAGAGCTCACCGCCCAGTCCGCCGCCAAGTTCCCCCTGGGGACCCGCTTCCGGCGGGCATCCTGAGGGGGTGAGCAACGACGAGTTCCGAGCCGCCATGTCCCGGCTCGCCGCGGGCGTGGTCCTGGTGACCGCGCACGAGCCCCCGCTGGACCCGGACGACCCGGACGCCCCCGGCGGCGAGGACGTCGGCATGACGGCGACGGCGTTCCTGTCCGTCTCCCTCGACCCGCCCCTGGTCATGGTGAGCCTGCGCGAGGGCTCCCGGATGGACGACCTCCTGGCCGAGCAGCCGCTGTGGGCGGTCTCGGTCCTCGCCGAGAGCCAGCGCCACATCGCGGGCCGCTTCGCGATGAAGGGCCGCATCAGCGACCGCCTCCTCTTCGAGGACATCCCGTACGCACGGGGGGAGAAGTCCGGCGCCCCGCTGGTGGGCGGCGCGCTCGCGACGCTGGAGTGCCGCACCGAGCAGACGGTACCGGCGGGCGACCACACGCTGGTGATCGGGCGGGTCCTGACGGCGGGGGTGCCGAGCGCGGACGGGGGGCCGCTGACGTATTTCAGGGGGAAGTACCGGCAGCTGGGATAGACAGCCGGACAGGCAGACACTCAGGCAGACAGGCAGACAGACAGAGCCGGTCCGGCGATTGAGGACGAGGCGCGCAGCGCCGAAGCGGGGCCAGGGGCGCAGCCCCGGAGGGAGGCCAGGGGCGCAGCCCCGGAGGGAGGCCAGGGGCGCAGCCCCGGAGGGAGGCCAGGGGCGCAGCCCCGGAAGGGGCGCCGCCGCAAGGCCGACCGCTATCCCCAGTCCCGTCCGGTGCGCCCCCGCTTCGTCTCGCTCCGCTGCTTCTTGTTCCGCAGGCGCCGTTCATTGATCCCTCGCGGGATCTTCGTCGCGCGCCGCGGCTTCGGCGGCGGGGCCGTCGCCTCCGCCAGCAGGGAGGCGAGCCGCGTGGCCGCCATCTCCCTGTTCCGCCACTGGGAGCGGTGCTCCGACGCCCGTACGCTGATGACGCCGTCCACCAGGCGGGGCGCGAGCCGCTCCAGGGCCCGCCGCTTCCACACCTCGGGCAGCGCCTCGGTCTTCGCGAGGTCGAACCGCAACTCCACTTGTGAGTCGCTGGTGTTCACGTGCTGCCCGCCGGGGCCGCCGGAGCGCGAGAAACGCCACATGAGCTCGGCCTCCGGCAGGGAGACCGAGCCGCGGATGACGTGCGGTCGGCTGGACATGCCCCCATGGTCCCGCACATGTCCGGTCCACGTCACACGGTTTACGCCCGGCTGCGAGGGCCGCGAGGCGGTCCGGGTAAAGAAAGTAAAGCGAGGTTCGTGGAAGTGGAACCTTGGGGACCCCCGTCGGCGTTCATAGGAGTACCGGTAGCTTCGTCCCCAGTACGAAGCCCCTACGCACAGCCTGTGCGTACGCAGACAAGGGAAGGGACTCCCAACAATGGCAGTAAGCCTGTCCAAGGGTGGCAACGTCTCGCTCACCAAGGAGGCTCCGGGCCTGACCGCCGTCACCGTGGGCCTCGGCTGGGACGTCCGCACCACCACCGGTACCGACTTCGACCTGGACGCCTCGGCGATCGCGGTGAACACGCAGGGCAAGGTCTACTCGGACGCCCACTTCGTCTTCTTCAACAACAAGGCGACGCCGGACCAGACGATCGTCCACACCGGCGACAACGTCACCGGCCAGGGCGAGGGCGACGACGAGCAGATCAACGTCAACCTCGCGGGTCTGCCCGCCGACATCGAGAAGATCGTCTTCCCGGTCTCGATCTACGACGCGGAGAACCGCTCGCAGAACTTCGGCCAGGTCCGCAACGCGTTCATCCGCATCGTGAACCAGGCCGGCGGCACCGAGATCGCCCGCTACGACCTCTCGGAGGACGCCGCCACGGAGACCGCCATGGTCTTCGGCGAGCTGTACCGCAACGGCGCGGAGTGGAAGTTCCGCGCCGTCGGCCAGGGCTACGCCTCCGGCCTCGTGGGCATCGCCCAGGACTTCGGCGTGAACGTCTGAGTCCCGCTTGAGAGCTGCCCGCTTGAGGGCTGAGAGCGCCCCGGCCGTGGAGGAAGCGGCCGGGGCGCTTTCGTGCCCGGCGGGGCATCCGTACTGCCTGCTCCGGCACTGACGCACCGCCCTTCAACGCACGCCCCAGGGGTTGCCGGGTCGGCGAACTCGACTATTCTTGTTTCTGTAATAGTCGGCAGACGAGAAGAGGGAGCCCGTGGCCGCCGCGACACCCGCCGCCCCGCCCGCGCCGTGGACCCGCGCCGCCCTCCCCCTCTGCCTGCTCGGCATCCTCGACAGCGAGGAGAAGAGCTACGGGTACGCCCTGTTGAGCCGGCTCGACGGGGCGGGGCTCGGGGGCGTCAAAGCCGCCACTCTGTATCCGGCGCTCACCCGTCTCGAAGAAGAGGGCTCCGTCGCCGTCGAGTGGGGAGCGGGCGAGGGCGGGCCGGGGCGGAAGTACTACCGGATCACCGAGGAGGGGCGGGCGCGGCTGCGGCGCGACCGGGCCGCGTGGGGGGACTTCACCCGCGCCGTCGCCGCCCTCGCCGGAGGAGCGACCATCGAGGGGGAAGCGTGACCAGGACCGGGAAAGCCGACGTCAGTTGGGCCCGGGAGGCCGACGAGGAGTGGGCCGCCGTCGTCGAGCTGCGGCTCGTGCTCGACCATGACGCGCCCGCCGGACTCGCCGGCACCGTCCTCGCCGAGGCCCACGAGGTCGTCACGGAGGCCGGGCTGCCGGCCGAAGAGGTACTCGGCGCCCCGGAGGCGTACGCACGCGCCGTCGCCCGCGAGCGCATCAGCGAGGAGCAGCGCGCACGGGTCGATGCCCATGGGCTGCTGCCCGGCGAGCGCGTCACCGCCTCGCTCGCCGTCCTCGGCGGGGTCGGGCTCGTCCTGTCCGTCGTGCGGTGGTTCGAGAACGGGCTGTGGGCGACGGTGAGTCGGGAGGGGATCACCTTCTTCCTCACCGTCGTGGGCGTCATCGTCCTCGGCACCCTCGCCTTCGTCGCCCGGGCCACCGGGCGGATGCGGGCCACGTGGGGGCTCCTCGCCGGAGCCGTCGCCGCGGTGGGCGCCGGGGCCGCGGTGGCCACCCTCGTACCGGACGGGCGTCTCTTCGACGTACCCCAGCCCGTGCTCGCGCTCGGGTGCGTGGCGTGGATGTGGGGCGCGGTGGCGTTCCCGGACGCCGTGCTCGACCGGTGGTTCGCGCCCGCGCCCGTGGCGGGGGACGACGCGCGATGGCTCGGCCGGCTCGGCGGGCTGCTGCGCGGGCGGCACGCCATGCGGGCCGCCGAGGCCCGCGGGCATGTGCGCGAGGCCCGCCAGCACCTCGCCGCGTCCGGCGAACGCGCCGCCGACGCCTTCGGGGACGTCGAGGTGTACGCCCTCCGGCTCGCCGAAGGACCCGCCAGGGAAGGGCGGTTGGCCCGGCGGAAGCTGTACGGGGCGACGGCGCTCGGCGTGCTCTTCGCCGCCACCGTGCTCGTGGACGACGTCCGCGACCCCGACCCGACGTCCTTCTGGTTCTGGCTGCACTGCGCGGCGGGCGTCTACTGGGCCGGGTACGTGCTGCGCGGCTGGTGGCGGCTGCTCGCCCCGGGCCCGCGGCGCCCGGAGACCGACTAGGGCCTGTCCGGCGGATCAGGCCGCATGATTCCGAGCTGTGCCGTCCGTCGCTGGTGAGCGGGCTGTGGTGCGTCGAGATGCAAGGCGGAGGAGGGCGACAACGCGGAGCGTTGGCAACCGACGACAACGCCGCAGATCGGCGTACCACAGCCCGCGACCGCGGCAAGATCCGCCGGACAGGCCCTAGGGCCTGTCCGGCGGATCAGGCGCTAGCCTGCCGCCGTGCTCATCGAACCCCTGGCCGTGCCCGTGGACCACGGCACCCCCGACATCCCCGCCGAGGTCCTCACCGAACTCACCGGCCTCTACGCCTCCAACCGCGCCTTCCACGCGCTCAGCGGCGACTTCCCCGACCCCGACGACGTCCGCCCCGAACAGGTTGCCGCCGCCCTCGCCGACGACCTGGCCCACCCGGACGCGGAGGTGCTGCTCGCCCGCTGCGAGGGGCGGCTCGTCGGGGTCGCGGTCACCCTGGCCCGGCACCCCGACCCGGCCGACCCGGACCCCTGGATCGGCCTGCTGATGGTGGACGCCGGCCGTCAACGCTCCGGGTACGGGCGGCAGTTCGCGGCCGCCGTCGAGGAGCGGTTCCGGGCGGCGGGACGGGATGCCGTGCGGCTCGCGGTGCTGGCGAACAATCCGGCCGGGCTCGCCTTCTGGACGGCGCTCGGCTACGAGGTCATCGACCACCGCGAGGACAAGGCGCTCCACCGCCCCTGCGCGGTCCTGCGCAAGTCCCTCGCCTCATAGGGGCCACAGGGGAAGTCACAGGGACCTCAAGGGACGTCACAGGGGCCACAAGGGACGTACGGGTCACGGCTTCTCCGGCTTGCCGTCCCCGTGCAGCCACTCGTCCCAGACCACCTTCAGCTTCTCGCGCGCCCCGTCGTCCGGCGCCATCTTCTCCACGTACGCCGTGAAGTCCGCCGTGTCCGCGTTCCCGTGCCGGTGCTCGGCGGCCCAGCCCTGGATGATGTCGTAGAAGCGGTCGTCGCCCACCGCCTGGCGGATCTTGTGGATGACCATCGCGCCGCGCTCGTAGACCGGGGAGTCCGAGATGTGCGCGGCGTCCGTCGGCTTCGCGGGCGGGAAGTCCCAGACGGCGTCGTTGTCTTCCTCGTCCTCGTAGTAGTCGCCCTTGTAGAGCGCGTCGAAGGTCTCCTGCGCGCTGTCGCCGTCGTGGTCCTCCTGCCAGAGCCACTCCGCGTACGTGGCGAAGCCCTCGTTGAGCCACATGTCCTGCCAGGTCTCGGGCGTGACGGAGTCGCCGTACCACTGGTGGGCCAGCTCGTGGACGAGGGTCTCGGTGTCGGGGGCGCCGGGGAAGACGGGCTTGGTCTGGGTCTCCAGGGCATAGCCCGCGGAGTCCTCGGGGGCGACGATCGCGCCGGTCGAGGAGAAGGGGTAGGGCCCGAAGTTGTACTCCTCCCAGTCGATGATCTCGGGGATCTTCGCCAGGACCTTCGCGCTCTCCTTCACCTGGGAGGCGTCGACGGCCGTGAGGACGGGCAGGCCCGACTTCGTCGCCGACTTCTTCACCTCGTACGCCCCGATGGCGACCGTCGCGACGTAGCTCGCCATCGGCTCGGCGTTGTGCCAGGAGAAGGTCGTACGGCCGTTCTCGGTGGTCTCGCGGGTCAACTCCCCGTTGGAGATGGCCTTCAGGCCCTTGGGGACGGTGACCTCTATGTCGTACGCGGCCTTGTCGGAGGGGTGGTGGTTGCCGGGGAACCACGCCATGGAGCCGTTCGGCTCGCCGAGCGCGAGGGCGCCGTCCTCGGTCTCCAGCCAGCCCTCCTCGGCGTCGTCCGCGTCGGTGATCTTCTCGGGGGTGCTGGCGTAGCGCACGGTCGCCCGGAACGTCTCGCCCTTGTCGAGGTCGTCGTGCGGGCGGACGGTCAGCTCCTGGCCCGCGCGCTGGAAGCGGGCGGCCTTGCCCTCGACGGTGACGCCGGAGACCTCCAGGCCCTTCAGGTCGAGGTTGAAGGCGCTGAGGTCCTGGGTGGCGCGGGCCGTGATCTCGGCGGTGCCGGTGAGGTGGTGGGACTCCGGGTCGTAGCCGAGCTTCAGGCCGTAGTGCGTCACGTCGTACCCGCCGTTGCCCTGCTTCGGGAAGTACGGGTCGCGCAGGCCCGCGGCGCCGGAGGTGCCGTTCACCCCGGAGCCGCTGCAGGCGGTCAGGGCGAGCAGCGAGGCGAGGGTCAGCGCGGTGAGGGCACGGGGGCGTCGTTGGTCCACGTCAGCGATCTTATGCGGCACATGTTCGGATTGCCGACGTGTTGCGCGGAAGGTAACGGGGACGCGGCGGGGTCACAGGACCGCGACCCCCAACGGCCGCTCCCCGCCCGCCAGTCGGCGCACGTCCCCGCTGTCCAGATCGACGACGGAGATCCCGTTCCAGTAGCCGTCGCGGGTGAAGCCACCGGTGACGTACGCGGTGCGGCCGTCCCGGGAGACCGCGACGTCCTCGTGCGGCCCGTCGAGCGGGTAGACGCGCTCGTGGCCGTCGGGGGCGCGGACCGTGAGGGAAGGGCCGTCGTCCCGGTCCGGGTCGATGGGGCCGGTGCCGACGGCGAAGAGGGTGCCGTCGGGGGCGACGGCGGCACCGTGCTGGTGGGTGTTGGCCGTCATCTTCTCGATGTCCTGGTCGCCGGTGCGCGGGTCGAGCACGACGAGCTTCTCGCCCTCGAAGGGCAGCAGGAGCTTCCCGTCCGACGGCCGTACGGCGGCGTAGTGCGGCTTCAGCCAGGAGCCGAGGCCGCCCTCGGTCCCGTAGGGGGCGACCTCGATGCGGCGCGGCTTCAGGTCATTCGCGCGGACCACCGTCACGTCGAAGGAGTCGTGGTCGGTGGCGTACACCTCGCGGCCGTCCTTGGAGACGTCCACGTCGAAGGGGCGGCGGCCCACCCCGACGGTGTCCGTCACGGCGCGGCGCTCGGTGTCGATGACCTCCAACACCCCTTTCTTGTCAGGGACGTTGACGCCCACATAGGCGTGCTTGCCGTCGGGGGCGAGTGCGATGCCCATGCCGCCGCCCCGGTACTCGCCGGTCGTGGCGGGCCCGGTCTCCGTCTCGTACGGGATGCGGTCGACGCGCTCGCGGGTGGCGGTGTCGACGACGGCGACGCCCTCGGCGGTCGCCACCCAGGCGCGGCCGTCCTTGCCCACGGCGAGCCCGTAGGGGGCCTGGCCGACCCGCACGGAGTCGACGGGGCCCTTCTTCGGGTCGATGAAGGTGACGGTGTCGGAGCCGAAGTCGGCGACGAGCAGCGTCCCTTGGGGAGTCCCGGCCTTCGCGGGCAGGGTGGCCGTCTGTACGGCGCGGGCGGGCTCGGGGGACGCCGCGCCCGCGCCGGTGCCGCAGCCCGCGAGGGCCGCGGCGGCCAGGAGGACAGCGCCCGCGATCCGGGTGCGGGACGCCGTGATCCGGGAGCCGGGCGCCGTGATCCGGGAGCGGTGCGCCATCAGGAGACCCCTCTCAGCAGGTCGGCGATCTCGGTGAAGCCGCGCCGCTCCGCGTGGGCGAGCGGCGTGACCCCGTCGCCGTCGGGCAGGTCGGCGGTGGCGCCCGCGGCGAGCAGCAGCTCCACGATGTCGCGGTGCGCGCGCCCGCCGTCGCCGAGGATCACGGCCTCCAACAGGGCGGTCCAGCCCAGGTCGTTGACGTGGTCGACGTCGATGTCGGTGACGCGCAGCACCTCACGTACGTACGCGACGTGGCCGCGCTCCGACGCGGGGATCACACAGATCCCGCCGAAGCGGTTGCGGAGCTTCAGGTCGGGTCCCGCCGGGAGCAGGACGTGCAGCATGGCGACGCTGCCCGTCACGCCGGTGACCAGCCAGGGGCTGTCGGCGCGGTGATCCTGCGCATTGACGTCGGCGCCCGCCGCGACGAGGACCCGCGCGGCCGCCACGTGGTCGCCGACGGCGGCCAGCAGCAGCGGCGTGCGCAGTTCGGAGTCGCGCGCCTCGACGCGGGCACCCGCGTCGAGGGCGGCGGCGACTTCGGTGGCGTTCCCGGACCGCGCGGCGTCGAGCAGACGCTGATCGGCACGCTTGTTCATGACGGATCTCCTCGCGGTCGGCGGCAGGGTCGGGAACAGCCTCAGCAGCATGGGGCTCAGCGGCCGAGCGCCGCCACACCCGCCTGGGCGAACTTCTCGTCCAGGTCGCCGCTCGGGGCACCCGCGACACCGATGCCCGCGACGGGGGCGCCCTTGGCGGTGACGGGGGCGCCGCCGGCCAGGAAGAGGGTGCCGGGGATGTCCTTCAGGGTGGGGGCCTTGTCAAGACGCTTGACGAGCTCAGAGGTGGGGGCGTTCCAGGAAACGGCGGTGAACGCCTTCTTCTCGGCGGCCTCGTACGACTGCGGGCCCGCGCCGTCGCCGCGCAGCGTGAGGATGGTGTTGCCGTTGCGGTCGACGACGGCGACGGAGACCTTCTGGTTCTCCTTCTTCGCGGCGTCGAGGGCGGCCTGCGCGGCCTTGTTGGCGGCGGCGGCCGTCAGGTGCGTGCTCTGCTGCAGGTTGGCGTTGCCGGCGTCGGCGGTGACCGCGGCCTTCGGGGTGGCGGCCGGGGCGTCGGCGCTCGCGGAGACGGCACCGAAGGTACCGGCGGCGAGGACGGCGACGGTGGCGGCGCCGGTGAGGACGCGGGTGCGGCGGGTGAACTTCTTCATCAGGGGCTCCTGCGAATCGGGGAGGGAGGGAGGCGGGAGGAGGAGGCCGATCGCCTCGGAGGGCTTGCCTCGGAGGTGCTTGCCTCTGCCCTCAATCCTGTGGCCGCTTCCGGCCCGCACCCCTCGGCGTACCGGCTGGAGGCGGCGCGCGACTCGGCCGACACGTGGGTCAACCGATCGGTTGACCCCGGGCCCGCCAGGGCGGGGGACAATAAGGGTGTTTGCCCAGTTCAGAGACATGAGTGTGGGCCCAGATCCAGCGACCTGGGTGGGGCCCGGCCCAGCGACCGCCTCGCGGCAGTACGAGGCGGCAGTACGAGAGGGAGGCGCCCCGTGGGACAGCGCACGCCGGGCACCGACCCCCGCACACACGGCACCGACCCCCGCACGCACGACCGCGGCCCCCGCACGCACGACCCCGACGCCCGCTGGCTCGCGGCCGTCATGCACGCGACCTTCTACCTGCTCCTGGCGACCTCGCTGGCCCGCTTCCTGCTGCGCCACCCCGGCGGCGCGCGCGTCCCGTGGATCATCGCGCTCTCCGCGGTCCTGGCCGTCCTCTACGCCCTGCCGTTCCTGCTGCCGTTCCTGCGGTCCTTCCTGCCGTCCTTCCTGACCGGCGCGCCCCGGGGCAGGCGCACCGCCCCCCACCCGTCAGGACTCCCCCACCCGCCAGGACTCGCGTCCGGCGCCCGGCCCACGCCCCGCCGCCTCACCTGGCTCGCCCTGGTCGTCGTGGTCTGGCTGGTCCTCGTCGTCCTCGCGCCGAGCTTCGGGTGGTGCGCGGTGCCGCTCTTCTACACCGGCCTGCGGACGCTGCCGCCGCGCGCGGCCCTGGCCCTGGTGACCGTCCTCACCGGCTGCGTCATCGCGTCCCAGCTGCGGCTCGCGGGCCGGTACGACCCGGACCTGATCCTCGGGCCGCCGGCCGTGTCGGCGATCGCGACGGCGGTCTTCCTCCACATGCGGCGCCAGGCGGTCCGGCAGCGCGCCCTGATCGACGACCTCATCCGCACCCGCCGCGAACTCGCCGCCACCGAGCGCCGCGAGGGCACCCTCGCCGAACGCCAGCGCCTCTCCATGGAGATCCACGACACGCTCGCGCAGAGCCTGTCCAGCCAGCAGATGCTCCTCCAGGCCGCGGACCGCCTCTGGGACACCGACCCGGCCAAGGCCCGCACCCACATCCGTACGGCCGAGTCGGTCACCGAGCGCGGCCTCGCCGAGGCCCGCCGCTTCGTGCACGACCTCGCCCCCGCCGACCTCGCCGACGGCGGCGGCCTCAGCCAGGCGCTGCGGGCCCTGGCCGAGCGGGAGTCGGGGGCGGGCCTCACGGTCCGCTTCCACGCCGAGGGCGCCCCGGCGGTGCCGCTCCCCGACGGCGTGAGCTCGGCGCTGCTCCGCATCGCACAGGGCGCCCTCGCCAACGTCCGCGAGCACGCCGCCGCGACGACGGCCGCCCTGACCCTCACCCACCTCGACGACCAGGTGGTCCTCGACATCCTGGACGACGGCCGCGGCTTCACGCCCGCGGAGCTCCCGGCCGGGGGCGGGGGCCCTGGGGTACGGGGCCACGGCCTGCCCGCGATCCGGGCGCGGGTGCGCCAGCTGGGCGGCACCCTGACCATCGAGTCGGCGCCGGGCGAGGGCACGGTGCTTTCGGTTTCCATCCCCTTGGAGAGCGCATGAGTACGCCCGGCAGCACGCCCGGCAGCACGCCCGGCAGTACGCCCGGCACGGCCCCGGTCCGCCTCCTGGTCTGCGACGACCACGTCGTCGTACGGGCGGGCCTGCTCGCCCTCCTCGGCAGCGCGCCGGACATCGAGGTGGTCGGCGAGGCGGGCACCGGCGAGGAGGCGGCCGCCCTGGCCGCGAAGCTGGCCCCGGACGTGGTCCTGATGGACCTCCAGCTCGGCGAGGGCATCGACGGGGTGGAGGCGACGCGCCGCATCGTCTCCTCCTCGGGCACCCCGCCGCACGTCCCCCACGTCCTGGTCCTGACCACCTACGACACGGACGCCGACATCACCCGCGCCATCGAGGCGGGCGCGACGGGCTACCTGCTCAAGGCGGAACGCCCCGAGGAGCTGTTCTCCGCGATCCAGGCCGCCGCCCAGGGCCGCACCACCCTCTCCCCACCGGTGGCCTCCCGTGTCATGGCCAATATGCGCAGCCCCCGCCCCACCCTCACCGACCGCGAGCGCGACATCCTCGCGCAGCTCGCCCACGGCCTCGGCAACCGCGACATCGCCCGCGCCCTGTTCATCAGCGAGGCGACGGTGAAGACCCATCTGGGCCGGATCTACGACAAGTTGGGCGTGGACACGCGGGCGGGTGCGGTGGCGGTGGCGAAGGAGCAGCGGCTGCTGGGGTGAGGAGGGCGCGTCTGCTCAGAACTGGCTGGTGTCGAGCTCGAAGCCGAGGGGCTCGGGAAGCGGGATGACCTTGGAGAGCTTGAACGTCTCCTGGCGCTCGTACTCCTCACCGGCGGGCTCGGTGTACAGCACGGCGTGCCCGGCCTTGCGGTCGATGAGGAGATAGACGGGGATGCCTGCGCGGGCGTAGCCGAGGATCTTCTTGTGGCGGTCGTTGTCGCCGGTGGACTTGGAGGTGACTTCGGCGACGAGGAGGACGGGGCTCGGGTCGTGGTATTCCTCCTGGTCGGCGAAGCTGCCCTTGGGCGCGAGCACGATGTCGGGCTCGACCTGGCCGGAGACCGACGCGCCCGGCAAGTACAGGCCGATGCCCGTGTAGCGAGCCAAGTCCTTACGGTGATCCCGTGCTTGACCCGTGATTTCCGACACGATCTCTTCGTGCTCCCCATCGGCCGGAGGCGTCGCGTGGATCTCCCCTTCGATCAACTCCACGCGCCACCCCTTGGGGGCGACCGCGCTGAACATGACGAAGGCGTCCTCCACCGGCATGGCAGGAACCTGGTCCTTGACCAGGCTCATCAGTGGGGTCGAACTCCTGACAGGGCTCGCACTCCGGGAGTGGCAGTGCTGCCATGGCGGGCCTCCTTCGCTCAGCGCGACAGTGCCAGCGTATGCCGCATCGCCCGGACGGAGCCGGGGATCGTTCACTCGAACGCGTGAGCGTAACGTTTCAGCAGGTCAGACGCCATGCGGCCAACTACAGGGCAACCCCATGACACCATCACCTACGTGCTCGACATCGGCTACGCCCTCTCCAACCGCTTCCCCGACCCCCCGCAGACGGACTACCGCCGCGCGGACGTCCACGCGCTGCGGCACGACCTGTTCTGCGGGGACGTGTACCTGGCGGACACCAAGGCGGACCGGGAGCTGTCCACAGGCTGGGGATGGGTGCCCGTGCTCGACTTCGCGTGGGCGCTGTGCGACACGGTGGAGCACCTGGACCGGGACCCGCTGGGCAGCCGCGCCGCGCGCCCCCAGCACGCGGAGATCGACTTCACCGAGTCCACCGACCGCATGCTCTTCGCCCGCCGCTTCGGCTGGGTCGACGTCGAGGCGGACTGGATGCCGGGCGAGGAGGAGCCGCTGACCTTCTCCCACACCGAACTCCGGCGCGAGGCACGGGACTTCCTCCACGACCTGATCGCCGACCTGTCCGACCTGCACGAGGACCTGGCGGACAACCCGGCGATCTGGACGCTCCAGGCCCGCTTCCCCCGGGTCGCCTGAGCCCGGCGCCACACACCCGGTACCCGGCATCCCGCCCCCCGGCGCCACACACCCGGCACCCCGCACCCCGCACCCCGCACCCTGAGCCCGGGCACCCCGCCCCCCGGCGCCCTACAGCACCCGCACCCCCAGCTGCGCCGCGAACACCGGTGCCAGATCCAGCAGTTGGCCCGGACTGACCACCGCCCCCGCGAGACAGTCCACCCCCCGCGCGATCTCCAGCTGTGCGGCCTCCCGCAGGTCCACGTCCCGCAGCCGCGCCCCGCTGAAGTCCGCACCCCGCAGCGCGCACCCCTTGAACTCCACCCGCTCCAGGGACGCCGCCCCGAAGTCCGGCTCCACCAGGACGCACTCCTCGAAGACGACGTCCTTCAGCTTCGCCTTCCGCAGGTTCAGATAGTCGATCTTGCCGCCCCGCACCACCACCCGCTCCAGCACGGCCCCGTGCAGCTGCACTCCGCCGAGCCGCGCGTCCACCACCTCCACGTCCCGCAGCGACGCCGACGCGAGGTCCGTGCCCACGCCCTGCGGGGCCGTCACCACCGAGTCGACGAAGCGGGCCGCGTGCAGCCGCGTCTCCGTGAGCCCGCACCCGGCGAGCGCGCAGTCCATGAACAGCGCTCCCCCGCCGTCCTGCCCGCCCAGGTCGAGGCCCTGGAACTCCACCCCGTCATAGTCCCCGTCCGGCGCCAACTCCCCTTCCTCGAAAGGCGTCAGCACCGGCAGCCGCACCTCCGGCCGCCGCGCCGCCTTCACCTCCGTACCCGACCGGCCGCCCCTGGCCTCCCCCGAGCCCGCGCCACCCGTGCCCCTGCCTGCGTTCCGTCCTCGTGCTGCCATGCCCTCCATGGTGACTCCCACCACTGACAACGGCCCGATGTCACATTCCGGCCCCCTCGCCCGGTCGTACTGAACAAGGACAGGAACGACAGGACCAAAGACCCGCACAAGGACAGCACCCGCCACCGCGCGAGAGGGAAACCCAGCCATGGCCCGTACGCCCCGCACCCCCCGTACGACCCGGATGCCCCGTCTCACCGTCATCGGCGGCGGCTTCGCCGGGCTCACCGCCGCCATCAGCGCCGCGGAGGCCGGGGCCCGCGTGACCCTGCACGAGTCGCACCACACCCTCGGCGGCCGCGCCCGCACCGCCGAAGGCCCGTACAAGACGAACGAGGGCCCGCACGCCCTCTACAGCGGCGGCCCCCACTGGACCTGGCTCAAGCAGCGCGACCTCATCGGCCCGCTCGCCCCGGTCCCGCCCCTCGAAGGCACCCGCCTGCGCCTGCGCCACCGGGGCGCCCTGCGCCGCACCCCGCCCTTCGCGATGCTGAAGCTGCTGCGCCGCAAGGCCGAACTGGCGCCCGTCGACCAGGACTTCACCACCTGGGCCACCGGTCAGGTGGGCGAGGAGGGCGCCCGCGCGGCCGCGCACTACGTGGCCGTCGCCACCTTCCACCACGACCCCGGCTCCCTCTCGGCCCGCTTCGTCCAGGAGCGCCTGCGCCGCGCCGCCAAGATGCCCTCAGAAGCCCTTCCCCGAGCTCTCGGCCTCGCTCGGGCAGGGGATACCCCACTCCCCGTCGGTGGCTGGGCGTCGGTCATCGACCGGATGGCGGCCCGCGCCTGGAACCTCGGGGTGCGCGTGGAGACCCTGGCCCGGGTCGACTCCCTCACGGACACCGGCCTCTCCGCGGGACCGGTCGTCGTCGCCACCTCCCTGGACTCCGCGCGCCGCCTCCTGGACGACGGCTCACTGCGCTGGGACAGCGGCCGCACCGTCCTCGTCGACCTCGCGCTGCGCTCCCGCAAGGGCGACCCCTTCGTCCTCTCCGACCTGGACGGGACCGGCTGGATCGAGCGGTTCACCGCCCAGGACCGCACCCTCGCCCCGGCGGGCCGGCAGCTCCTCCAGGGCCAGTTCCCGATCGGGCCCGACGAGACGAAGGCGGACGGCGAGGCCCGCGCCGAGCGCCTGCTCGACCTGGGCTTCCCGGACTGGCGCGGCCGCGTGGCCTGGCGCCGCGCCTCCGTCGCGAACGGCCGCACCGGCGCCGTCGACCACCCCGGCACCACCTGGCGCGACCGGCCCGCGATCGCCCGGGGCGACGGCGTCTACCTCGTGGGCGACCAGGTCGCGGCGCCCGGGCTGCTCTCCGAGGTCTCCTTCAACAGCGCGATCGAAGCGGTGGCGCTGGCCCTCAGCGGACGCCTGCGGGAGGGCGGCGCCCGGCGGCCGGGGGCGACCGAGCCCTGGGTCGAGCCCTCGGTCAAGCCCTGGGTTGACCTCAAGTCCGCTTGAGGTCGCAGAGTGGCGGACGTCCCCGGGCCGGAGCTCCTCCGGCCCCCGCCCGACCCCAGGAGCCCGCCATGCACGCCATCCGTCTGCACGCCTTCGGCCCGGCCGAGAACCTCGTGCACGAGGAGACGGCCGACCCCGAGCCCGGCCCCGGGCAGGTCCGGATCGCGGTCGCCGCCGCCGGGGTGCACCTCCTCGACACGGCAATCCGCGCGGGCATCAAGGGCCCTCTGCCCGAACTCCCCGCCCTGCCCACGGTCCCCGGCCGCGAGGTCGCCGGCACCGTCGAGTCCCTCGGCCCGGATGTCGACCCCGCCTGGCTGGGCAGGCGCGTCACCGCCCACATCGGCTTCGCGCCCGGCGGATACGCCGAGCTGACCGTCACCGAGGCCGACCGCCTCCACGAACTCCCCGACGCGCTCGGCTTCGAGGAGGCCGTCGCCCTCATCGGCACCGGCCGCACGACGATGGGCATCCTCCAGTTCGCCGAGCTCGGCCCCTCCTCCGTGGCCGTCGTTCCGGCCGCCGCCGGAGGCATCGGCACCCTCCTCACGCAGTACGCGAAGCACACGGGCGCCACGGTGATCGGCCTGGCGGGCGGCCCCGAGAAGACCGCACGGGTACGGGCGAACGGCGCCGACCTGGCCGTCGACTACACCGACCCCGCATGGCCGGACGCCGTGCGCGCGCACCTCGGCGGGCGCGCCGCCACCGTCGTCTTCGACGGCGTCGGGGGCGAGGCCGGGCGCGCCGCCGTCGACCTGCTCGGCCCCGGCGGCACACACGTCGTGTTCGGCTGGTCCGGCCAGGGCCTGCACGACGGCGCGCCCTTGACCTTCCCCGACGGGTACCTGGCCGGGCGCGGGATCACCCAGGTCAGCCCGCTCGGCCCGGCCATGATGCGGGCGGCGGGCGGCGACAACCCGGTCCGCACGCTGGAGCTGCGCGCGCTGTCCGCCGCCGCCGAGGGGTACTTCACGCCTGCCGTGCAGCGCTTCCCCCTCGCCGAGGCGGCCGCCGCCCACCGCGCCCTGGAGACGCGGGCCACGATCGGGAAGGTCGTGCTGATCCCGTAGAAGCACCCGGCGTCGGACGGCAAAGGGCCGCCCATACCTTTCGGTGGGGGCGGCCCTCGCCTACGTCAATTTCCGCGTGCCCGCATATAGAGCCGGCCGAAGTGGAGAATTCCAAGGACTCCGGCAACGGCACCGGCGCCGCACAACACGGTCGCCCATTGAGCCATTTCCTGCGTCATCCACAGCAGGCTCACGACGACCAGCGCCACGGAGAAAAGGAATCGCTCTCCGTACCTGTCCCGGGCCACGGCGGATCACTAGTCCCTATTGGCGGTGCAGGAGTACTTGACGCCCTTCATCTTGATGGTCCGCCAACCTGCCATCGTGGTGATCGGGCCGACAGCATGGGCCGGGCCGACAGCATTGGCCGGGGCGACATCCGTACCGCCACCGCCACCGCCGCTCTGCTTCCGGCAGTAATAGCCCAGTGCGTCAAGCTTCTTGAGGGCGCTCATGGCCTGGTACTTCTTGTACGACTTGATCATGGCCGCGCGCTTCTGCGCGGGCGTCACCTGCTTCGCCTTCGTGTACGCGTAGCAGCCGATGCTGGCGCCGATCCCTACCCACGACGCCCCCTTGGCCAGCGCCTTGGTCAGGCCGGCCGCGCCACTGCCGATGCCCAGGACCGCGCAGATCTCGTCCGCGCCGACGGCCTGGGATTCAGTCGCCGACTGCTCTGCGGCCGCGTATGCCGTACTGCCCGCCACCCCGGTCAAGGCGCAGGCTATGACGACGGAAATACCTTTATTGCGCATGCTCACGAAGCCGTTCCCCCAACTTCCTGAAATTGCCTGGTCGTTGCGTCGGGACGCTACCAGCGGGCGCTCCGCATACGCAATGACCTTGCTTTAAAAGGGGACTTCCTTAACGGCTCCCGCTCCCGCTCCCGGAACCCAACTCGGCCAACGCGCCGTCCGTCAGCCGATAGACCGTCCACTCGTCCTGCGGGCGCGCGCCCAGGGACTCGTAGAAGTCGATGGACGGGGTGTTCCAGTCGAGCACCGACCACTCCAGGCGCTCATAGCCGCGCGCGACGCAGATCCGCGCCAACTCGGCCAGGAGCGCCTTGCCGTGGCCGCCGCCGCGCGCCTCGGGGCGGACGTAGAGGTCCTCCAGATAGATCCCGTGGACCCCGCGCCACGTCGAGAAGTTGAGGAACCACAGCGCGAACCCGGCCGTCTCGCCCGCGTCCGTCTCGGCGATGTGGGCGAAGGCGGCGGGCCGCTCCCCGAACAGCGCTTCGTGCAACTGCTCCTCGGTGGCGCGGACTTCGTCGAGCGCCTTCTCGTAGTCGGCGAGCTCACACACCATGGCGTGGAGGGCGGGGACATCGGCGGGGGTCGCGGTACGAATCATGGTCGAAGGCTAAAGCCTGCCCTACGCGCGGTGGTCCAGGAGCTGCCGCGCGACCTCCAGGTCCTCCGGGTCGGGGGCGCGGCCGTCCTCGATCTCCCACAGCGCGTTCTGCAGCACCCGGCCGAGCGTCCAGGCCGCGGCCCGCTTCCGGTCCAGGCCGAGGACCTCGCTCATGGCGTCGAACCGCCACAGCAGGTCGTCGGCGTCGAACTCGTTGTTCAGGGCGGGCCACAGGTCGAAGCCGGGGTCGCCGGCGAGCGGCTTCGGGTCGATGGCGAGCCAGGGCTCGCGGTCGGCCGCGAGGACGTTCTCGAAGTGCAGGTCCCAGTGGAGCAGCCGGTCACCGGGCTCGCCCACGACCTCCCGCAGCGCGCCCGCGCACCGCTCGACCAGCGCCCGCTCGGCCGGGTCGGCGAGGGACGTCAGGGCGTCGGGGGTGTCCGCGAGCATCTGCCCGGCGATGTCCTTGAGGGTGCGCATCCCCGCCGGGGCCCGCACCGATGTGAGGCGGGCGAGCAGCTCCGCGATGACGAGCACGGCCTTGCGAGTCTCGTCGCGCGAGGTGGCCGTCGTCGACAACATCCGCCCGGAGTCCAGGCGTTCGAGCAGCATCGTGCCCGTCGCCGTCTCGTCGTCGTAGGCGAGGAGGCGGACCGCGCCGTCGCCGTCCCACACCCGCAGGCCCACGGGCTCGCCCTCGGTCTCCTCGTCCAGGAGTTGGAACTTGAGGGCGGCCCCGGTCCCGTCCGCCCGCACCACCGGCAGCACCAGCGCCGCCATGCCGTGCATCGGGTCCCCGTCCACCCGTAGCTCCCAGCGCTCCAGGAACTCCTCCACGCGCGCGGGCAGGGCGGCGATGAAGGCACGCCCCGGCTCCCCCGCGTATGCGTACTGCGACTCGATCAGCCCGTCCGGAATGCGAATGTCGATCACCTTCGCGACCCTACCGACGTGCGTGAATCGGCACATGTCGTTTTTCCGGCGGGCGGAACACCCGGTGGCCCGCGCCGCCCACGCGATCCGGTCCTACGTCCGCAGCGCCCCGGGGACCTACATCTGGCTCGCGGCTCTCTTCTTCACGACGGTCGCGATGCACCACATGTCCCCGGAGTTCGAGGACGAGTTCCTGCGGCAGCGCTCCACCAACATCCACGAGCTCAGCAAGAACCCGGTCCGGGTGCTGGTCTCCAGCGCCTTCTGGATCGACGGCGGCGGCTGGCTCTCGTACGTCGTGCTCTACACGGCCTTCCACGCCACCGTGGAGCGCTGGCTGGGCACCTGGCGCTGGCTCGCGGTGGCGGCGGGCGCGCACGTCGCGGCCACGCTCATCAGCGAGGGCGTGCTGCTGCTCGCGGTCCGCCACGGCGCCGCGCCCGCGTCGTCGGTCAACACCCTTGATGTGGGCGTGAGTTACGCGCTGGCGGGCGTCGTGGCGGTGCTCACGTACCGGCTGCCGAGGCCCTGGCGGTACGGGTATCTCCTCGGCGTCCTCGTCGTGTACGGCATCCCGCTGGTCAGCGGGCGGACCTTCACCGACCTCGGACACTTCACCTCGGTCCTGATCGGCCTGGCCTGCTACCCGCTGACCAGAGGGGTCACCGCACGGGCCGGGGTCAGCCGATCCCCTGGTCCTTGAGGACCTTCGCGAACTCGGACTCGCTGAACATCGCGCTGCCGTCGCCCGGCACCTTCTCGCCGTCGATGAGGACGTTCGGAGTGGCCTGGACGCCGTCCTTCTGGAAGGACTTCATGGCCTCCTCGGTCCAGCTCTCGTACGAGTTGTTCTTGACGGCCTTGTCGAAGGCCGGGCCGCGCAGCCCGTCGACCTTGTCGGCGATCTTCAGGAGGAAGGCCGGGGTGAAGGCGTCGTCCGACTCCTGCTCGGGCTGGTTGGCGAAGACACCCGCGTGGAACTCCGCGAACTTGCCCGCCTCGACGGAGGCCCGCAGGGCGTTCGCGGCGTTCACCGAACCGCTGCCGCCGAAGTTCTTGTCGAGGAACGAGGCGATCGTGTACTCGATCTTGACCTTGCCCTCGGTCACCGGCTTGACCAGCGCCTGGGCGCCGTTCTCCTCGAACTTCGCGCAGAACGGGCAGCGCGCGTCCTCGTAGATCTTGACCGTATGCTTCGCCTTCGGGTCGCCGACGGTGATCACGCCGCCGTTCACCTTGGCGGGCACCTTGCCGAGCTCGGCGCCGTGCGGCGGGGCCTTGGCCTCGGGGGCGGACTGCTCGGCGGAGGCGGAGTCCTTCTTGCCGCTGCCGCCGTCGTCGGGCCCGCAGGCGGCCACGCCCACCCCGATCAGCGCGGCGGCGGCCACGGCGGTCGCGATGCGTCCGGCCTTGCGTACGGCCATGAGAACAGTCCTCCAGAAATTTTGATGATTACGGCCCAAAGTAACCGAATCTACCCTGCCGCCGGACCGCCGAAGGGCCCGGCCCCGGGGACCAAGGCCCCCCGCACCCTCCGCACGCAGTAACGTCCGGCTATGAGCAGCAAGATCAGCGGCGCCGTCAACGGCGGCATATCGTTCTGGTACGCCCAGGAGGGCACCCCCGCACCCCGCGAGCCCCTGCCCGGCGACGCGACGGCGGACGTCTGCATCGTCGGCGGCGGCTACACCGGCCTGTGGACCGCGTACTACCTGAAGAAGGCCGCGCCCTTCCTGCGCATCACGGTCCTGGAGCAGAAGTTCTGCGGCTACGGCGCCTCCGGCCGCAACGGCGGCTGGCTCTACAACGGCATCGCGGGCCGCGACCGCTACGCGAAGCTGCACGGCCACGACGCCGCGGTCCGCCTCCAGCAGGCCATGAACGAGACGGTGACCGAGGTCATCGACACGGCCCGCGCCGAGTCGATCGACGCCGACATCCACCACGGCGGCGTCCTCGAAGTCGCCCACACCCCGGCCCAGTTGGCGCGCCTGAAGTCCTTCCACGCCGCCGAGCTCGCATACGGCGAGACGGACCGCACCCTGCACGGCGCCCGCGAGACCGCCGAGCGGATCCGCGTCTCCGGGGCCGTCGGCTCCACCTGGACCCCGCACGGCGCCCGGCTGCACCCGGTGAAGCTGGTCAAGGGGCTCGCGGCCGCCGTCGAGGCGCTCGGCGTCACCCTCCACGAGTCGACCCCGGTGACCGAGATCAGGCCGAAGCACGCGATCACCCCGTACGGCACGGTCCGCGCCCCGTACGTCCTGCGCTGCACGGAGGGCTTCACGGCCGCCCTCAAGGGCCAGCGCCGCACCTGGCTCCCCATGAACTCCTCGATGATCGCGACGGAGCCGCTGACCGCCGGGCAGTGGGAGTCGATCGGCTGGGAGGGCCGCGAGACCCTCGGCGACATGGCGCACGCGTACATGTACGCGCAGCGCACGGCGGACGGCCGCATCGCCCTCGGCGGCCGCGGCGTCCCCTACCGCTACGGCTCCAGGACCGACAACGACGGCCGCACCCAGGCCGCCACCGTCGAGTCCCTGCGCGCGATCCTGACCCGCTTCTTCCCGCAGCTCGCCGGGGTGGAGGTGGCGCACGCCTGGTCCGGCGTCCTCGGCGTCCCGCGCGACTGGTGCGCCACGGTGACCCTGGACCGCGCGACGGGCCTCGGCTGGGCGGGCGGCTACGTCGGCTCCGGCGTCGCCACCGCCAACCTCGCCGCGCGCACCCTGCGCGACCTGGTCCAGCAGGACTCGGGGCAGGCCGGCCCCACCGACCTCACCTCCCTGCCCTGGGTCAACCACAAGGTCCGCAAGTGGGAGCCGGAGCCGTTGCGCTGGCTGGGCGTGCACGGCATGTACGCCACGTACTACGCGGCCGACCGGCGTGAACTCACCACGCACACCGCCGAGTCGTCGCGCCTGGCGCGGATCGCGGACCGGGTGGCGGGGCGGGGCTGACGGCACACGCGAGGCGTGTGTAACAGGCATGTACGAAGCGGGGGCCGGGCGGAACGGCACCCGGGCTTGAGCGGGTCCAGACAAGCGACAGGCACCACGGCTCATCACTCGCACCGGACCACGAAGGAAGAGAAGAAACGATGCGCGCTCAGAAGCTCACCCTCGCCGCCCTGGCCCTCGTCGCGGGTCTCTCGCTGACCGCCTGCCAGGGGGACGAGGACTCCGCCTCGGGCGCGAACGACTCCGGGTCCTCGGCGTCCCAGGGCTCCGGCGGCACGGGCGGCTCCAGCGGCACGGGCGGCTCCGGCGGCAAGGGCGAGAGCGGCAGCTCCGGAAGCTCCGCGGGCAAGGGCGGTTCCGGCGACAACTCCCAGGCGGGCAACGGCGGTTCCAGCTCCGACGACGACGCCCCGGGCAGCGGCGGCGGCCAGATCAACACCGGCCCCTGCAAGACCGCGAACCTCCAGATCCGCGCCACCCACGGCATGGGCGAGGGCAACGTCCTGGTCAGCATGAAGAACACCGGCGACGCCTGCTCGCTCAAGGGCTTCCCCGGCGTCGACCTGAAGGCGGACGGCGGCCCCGGCGGCATCAGCGCCGACCGCTCCGACCTCGCCGCCCCCTCCGTCGTCGTGAAGTCCGGCGAGGAGACCCGCTTCACGCTGCACTACCCGCCGAACAACAGCGGCGGCTCGGGCGTCAAGATCGACCGCATCGTCGTGACCCCGCCGAACGAGACGCACTCCAAGACCGTGCTGATCGGCCTCAACCTGCCCGCCACGGACGACTCCCACGTCGACGGCGTCTCGGTGGACCCCGTCGGCACCGGCAAGCAGTAGGCGCACACCCGAAAGCCCGCAAGCCCCCCGGCGCCACTCTCCGTATAAGCCTCAACCAAGCTTTACTCCCCCATTGCCATCCCGCCCCACGCACCCGACTCCCCTCCCCGGAAACCTGGTTGGGCACCCCATGTCATGCACGTAACGGCTTTCCCAGGGGAGGGAACGTTCATGGCGATCATGGCAAGACGCACCGGCGCGTGGACCTTAGTGGCCACCGCCGCCGCCTTCGGGCTCCTGGCCACGCAGGCCCAGGCAGCACCGGCGGGCAGCGGCGGCGCCGACCCCTTCGGAGTCCGCGCACTCCACCGGCAGGCCCTTCTGCATCAGCAGCAGAAGGGCCTGCCGCCGTCTCTGGCCGCCCCCGGCGAGCCCGGCGAGTCCGAGGACATCGACGAGGCCGCCCAGCAGTACGCCGAGGCCCGCACCTCACCCGGCATCGTCGCCCCCGGCGCCTACGGGGCCGCCTACGCGGAGTTCACCGGCCTGCCGTACGCACCGGGCGGCTGGCGCGACCTGACCAGCCTCCCGTACGACGCCGACGACCCCCGCTACCGTGACGTCAACTCCAACTCCAGCGGCGGCGCGGGCAAGGTCACGGGCCGGGTCACCGGGCTCGCCGCCGACCGGAGCGGCCACGTCTACGCGGGCGCGGCCAACGGCGGCGTGTACCGGTCCCGCAGCGGTGGCGGCCACTGGCAGAACATCTCCGACCGGCTGCCCGCGCTCTCCACCGGCGACCTCCAGCTCGATGGCCACGGCCGCCTCTGGTACGCGACGGGCGAGGCCAACACCAGCTCCACCTCCTTCCTCGGCACCGGCGTCTACGTCCTGCGCGACCCCCGCAAGGGCAGCTTCGGCCCGCGCGACCGGGTCGGCGGCGACGAGCTGGAGTCGACATCGGTCAACGCCCTGCGATTCGCGGGCACCACGGTGTGGGCGGCCACCACGCGCGGCGTGTGGAGCCACTCCACGGCCGACCTCAAGGGCCCGTGGAAGCTGGAGTTCGCACCCAACCCCGACTACCTGCCGGGCGGCCCGAAGGCGAACGACCCGGCGGCCGCGTACAAGAACATCGCGAACGACGTGGCCCTCGACCCCAAGAACCCCGACAAGACCGTCCTCGCACTCGGCTGGCGCGGCGGAGACACGTACAACGGCTTCTACACCAAGCAGGCCGACGGCACCTGGCAGCGCCTCACCAGCGGCCTCGGCGACCTCCCGTCCGCCGCCGCCGACGTCGGCAACGTCACCTTCGCCCGCAGCGCGGACGGCTCCCGCTACTACGCGCTCGACCAGTCCCCGAAGCAGACCGCCGAGAATCCCAGCAGCGGCCTGTACGGGGTCTTCGTCTCCAAGTCCGGCTCGCCGACCGGCCCTTGGACCCGCGTCGCCGACCACCAGAAGCTCCGCGACTCGGGTTCGGCGCTGACCGGGCCCGGCGCCATGCCGGGCACCCAGTCCTGGTACAACCAGTTCCTCCAGGTCGACCCGGCCGACCCCGACCACGTCTACGCGGGCCTCGAGGAGGTCTTCGAGACGAAGGACGGCGGCACCACCTGGACCACCCCGGGCCCGTACTGGAACTTCGGCTTCCCCTGCTGGTCCATCGACCCGGCCCACCAGAGCGGCACCTGCCCGCAGACCACCCACCCCGACCAGCACGCGGTGGCCATCGGCAGCGACGGCGGCAAGCCGTACGTGATCGTCGGCAACGACGGTGGCACCTACCGCCGCCCGGTCGACGGCTCGGCCAACCCCGACGGGCACGCCACCGACTGGCGCTCCCTCAACGACGGCACGATGGGCGCCCTCCAGTACTACTCGGTGGGCATCGGCGCCGACCCCTCCGGGCGGGGCCTCGCGCTCACCGGCGGCATGCAGGACAACGGCCAGTCCATGCTGCGCCCCGGCGACCGCGTGATGGGCTCCAACTTCGGCGGCGACGGCGGCGACACCCTCGTGGACCCGGCCGACGGCTGCGACATCGCCCAGGAGTACGTGTACCTGGCGGTGGCGGTCACCCAGAACTGCGCGGTGAACGACGGCAGTTGGACCACAGACCCGACAAAGGCCACCACGTACCCCGTGCCCCCGCCCGACAACGCGACACAGTCGGCCCGCTTCATCGCCCCGCTCGCCGCCGACCTCAAGGACAAGAACACCTGGGTCGCGGGCGGCCGCCACGTCTGGATCAACACGCACGGCTACGCGATCCGCTCCTCCACCGAGTGGACGTCCGCCGTCGACCTCGGCCAGGGCCACACCGCCACGGCCGTCGCCGCGTCCGGCGGCACCGTCTACGCGGCCTGGTGCGGGCCCTGCAACAACCAGGGCTTCACGCGCGGCATCGCGGTCGGCAACGCGGACGGCACCGGCTGGCACCAGCTGCCCCTGCCCGTCGAGGGCACGGTCCCCAACCGCTACCTGTCCTCCCTCGCCATCGACCCCAAGGACCCGGCGCACGTCCTGCTCGCCGTCAACGGCTTCACGCGGAAGTGGACGGAGGGCCCCGGCGCGGGCGTCGGCCACCTCTTCGAGACCCACGACTCCGGCGCCACCTGGACGGACATATCGGGCAACCTGCCCGACGTACCCGCGAACTCGGTGACCCTCCTGAAGAACGGGACGGTGGCGCTCGGCACCGACCTGGGCGTCCTGCTCCGCCCGGCCCCCGGATCGTCCTGGACCCGGGCCCGCGACCTGCCGACGACAGCGGTCCTCCAACTGAAGACCGGCCCGGACGGCCGCCTCTACGCCGCGACCCACGGCCGCGGCATCTGGGCCTCGCGGGGCCGGCCCTGATCCCGCCGCCGTCCCCCTGCCCGGGAGCCCCCTGGCCCCTGCTCTGGAGCCCCCTGTCGGATTCGAACCGACGACCTTCGCTTTACAAGAGCGGCGCTCTGACCAACTGAGCTAAGGAGGCGTGCTGCCCGAGAAGTGTAACCAACGAGCGGCACGCCTCCGTCGAAAATTCCCTCGAAGGTCACGTGCTCCCGGCTACTGACAGACCCGGCACCCGCCGGGTACCGTCACGGTCAGTCCACTCGAGTGGACTACACCACTCCCTCTACTCGGATCGTCCGGCACGTTCCTGCCGGTGAAGGGGGCCCACACCATGGCCACAGTTACGTTCGACAAGGCGACCCGGATCTACCCGGGTTCCGACAAGCCCGCCGTCGACGGCCTCGACATCGAGATCGAGGACGGCGAGTTCCTCGTCCTCGTCGGCCCGTCCGGCTGCGGCAAGTCCACCTCCCTGCGCATGCTCGCGGGCCTGGAGGACGTGAACAACGGCGCCATCCGCATCGGTGAGCGCGACGTCACGCACCTGCCGCCCAAGGACCGGGACATCGCCATGGTGTTCCAGAACTACGCGCTCTACCCGCACATGACGGTCGCCGACAACATGGGCTTCGCGCTCAAGATCGCGGGCGTCAACAAGGCCGAGATCCGCCAGAAGGTCGAGGACGCCGCCAAGATCCTGGACCTCACCGAGTACCTGGGCCGCAAGCCCAAGGCCCTCTCCGGCGGTCAGCGCCAGCGCGTCGCGATGGGCCGCGCGATCGTCCGTGAGCCGCAGGTCTTCCTCATGGACGAGCCGCTGTCGAACCTGGACGCCAAGCTCCGCGTCTCGACCCGTACGCAGATCGCGAGCCTCCAGCGCCGCCTCGGCATCACGACCGTCTACGTCACCCACGACCAGGTCGAGGCCATGACGATGGGCGACCGCGTGGCCGTCCTGAAGGACGGGCTCCTCCAGCAGGTGGACAGCCCCCGCAACATGTACGACCGCCCGGCCAACCTCTTCGTCGCGGGCTTCATCGGCTCCCCCGCCATGAACCTGGTCGAGGTCCCGATCACCGACGGCGGCGTGAAGTTCGGCAACTCCGTGGTGCCGGTCAACCGCGAGGCCCTCGCGGCCGCCGCCGACCGCGGCGACCGCACCGTCACGGTCGGCGTCCGCCCCGAGCACTTCGACATCGCCGAGCAGGGCGGCGCCGCCGCGAAGAGCCTCTCCAAGGAGACCGAGGACGCCCCGGCGGGCCTGGCCGTCTCGGTCAACGTCGTCGAGGAGCTCGGCGCCGACGGCTACGTCTACGGCTCCGCCGAGGTCGGCGGCGAGCACAAGGACCTCGTGGTCCGCGTGAACGGCCGCCAGGTCCCGGAGAAGGGCACCCAGCTGCACGTCGTGCCGCGCCCGGGCGAGATCCACGTCTTCTCGACGTCGACGGGCGAGCGCCTCAGCGACTGACACCGCCCGACCGGCGTCGCCCGACCGGCACCGCCCGATAGGCACCGCCCAACTGGCATGAAGAGCCCCGCACTTGTGGTGCGGGGCTCTTCCGCGCTCACGGTGCGGGCCCATCCGTCCCATACGCCGGTTGTCGACAAATACCCCGGCACAACGGTCATTTCGCAGCACCCCGTCAACACCCGTACAGCAAAACCCTTTTCTTGGTCGCTCGACCGAGTGACTAAATGTCGCCAAATCATCACCTACCGCTACGCTCGCCTGCGTGACGCACTCCGCCAACTACACCCAGAAGCAGCGCCGAGCCCACCGAGGCCCCGCTCGCCGCATCGGCCGCACCCTCGCCCTCGTCCTGCCCGTCTTCCTGGTCCTGTCCGGGACGCTCGCGGTCACGCGCGTCAACTGGTCGGGAAGCTCGTCGGACTCGGTGCTCACCGCCTCCGCCGACGACCTCTCCGTGCCGGCCAAGTCCCGCGCCCCGCAGGACGTGCTGCGCGACCGGCTCCTGACCGAGCTCCAGGAGAAGGACCCGGGCATCGCGCTCACCCACCTGCAGGAGGAGGTCGACCGCCGCCCCTCGCTCGCCAAGCACTGCGTCTCGATCGCCCGTGCCCTCGGCCGCGCCGCGGTCCAGGCGTACGGCCCGAGCCGCGCGCAGTCCTACGCCCGCCCGGTCTGCGACACCTCCTTCGCCACCGGAGTCGCCGCGCACCAGAACGGCTGACGGGCCGGCCGAGCTCCGGGGACGCCTCCGCCCACCACGTAGGGTTCTGGGCATGACCGCAGACCCCCACGCGCTGAAGCCACCCACGCAGGCCGTCGTCCTGGCCGGAGGCCAGGGCTCGCGGCTGCGCCCGTACACCGACGACCGGCCGAAGCCGATGGTCGAGATCCCCGGCACGGGGACCCCGATCATCGGCCATCAGCTTGCCTGGCTCGCCGAAGAGGGCGTGACCGACGCGGTCGTCTCCTGCGGCCATCTCGCCGAGGTCCTCCAGGAGTGGCTGGAGAAGACCGACCTGCCCCTGCGCGTCACGACGGTCGTCGAGACCGAGCCGCTCGGCCGCGGCGGCGGCCTCAAGTACGCGGCCCAGCACCTCCCCCACGCCGACCGGCCCTGGTACGCGACGAACGGCGACATCTGGACCCGCTTCTCGCTCCGCGACATGGCGGCCTTCCACGCCGAGCGCGACGCCACCGCGACGCTCGCCCTGGCCCGGCCCCGCATCCCCTGGGGCGCCGTCGAGACGGACGCCTTCGGCCACATCACGGACTTCATCGAGTCCCCGCCCTCCCCGTACCTCATCAACGCGGGCGTCTACGTCTTCTCCGCCGCCTTCACGGCCCTGCTGCCCGACCGCGGCGACCACGAGCGCACCACGTTCCCGCGGCTGGCCCGCGGCAAGAACCTGGCGGGCTTCCCCATCCCGCAGGGCGCATACTGGCGCGCCATCGACACGGCGAAGGACCTCACAGAGGCAGCCAAGGAGCTTGCGGCACAGTCCCGTTGAGGGACGCCCCCTGACGCAGCAGTTCCCCCGCGCCCCCTGAGGGGGCGCGGGGGAACTGCTTAGAGGGGCGCGGGGAACTGCGCGACCAGCCACGACGCACCCGCAGGTAGGACTCGGCCTCCCTCAGGCACTCAGTGGCCGAGCACTCCGCCCAAGAGTCCGCCGGACCCGGAACCACCACCACTACCGCCGGAACTACCGCTCCCACCGGACCCGGTGCCGCCACCCCCACTGGAAGTGGGACCGGCGGACGTCGTCGGCGGCTGCTGCGGCGTCGACTGCTGCGGCGGCGCCTGCCCGGTGCCCTGCGTCTGGCTGGGCTGCCCCGTGCCGACGGTGCCGGTCTCGCGGACCGCACCCGGCGTCGTGGCGCTCTCCGTGGGGCTCGCGGACTGCCCCTGCGTCGGCGACTGCGAGGCGGCGGACGGCGACTTCGAGTGCTGCCGCCCCCGGTGTTCCTTGCTTCCGTGGCCGCCCTTCTTCGCGGGGTCCTCGGGAAGCGGGGACCCGGGCACCTGGTTGCGGGGCGCCTCGCCGGGGCCCGGCACGGTCACGCGGTCCGCGTCGCGCACGGCGCCGCCGAGCAGCGAGCCGATGAGGAGCGTGAGCCCGACCACGACCGTGCCCACGAGCCCGCCGCGCCGCAGCACCCGGCGCCGCAGCTCCCAGAGGTCGGCGCGCGGCCCGAGGGTGCGCCAGGCTTCGCCCGCGAGCCGCCCGTCGATGGAGTAGACCGGGGCACCGGCGATGATCAGCGGCGACCAGGCGGCGAGGTAGATGATGTCCGGCGCGTCATAGGCGGGCACCGTCTTCCAGCTGACGGTGACGATGAGCGCGGCGGAGAGCAGCACGCCGATGCTCGCCGCGACCCGCTGCCAGAGCCCGAGCACGGTGAGCACGCCGACGATGACCTGAAGGAAGGCGATGCAGAGGCCGGCGCCGACCGGGTGCTGGAGCGCGAAGTCCCGCAGCGGCTCGGCGAGGGCCCAGGGGTGCAGCGAGTTCAGCCACTTGACCATGGAGCCGCGCTCGCCGCCGTCGAAGTAGACGGGGTCGCAGAGCTTGCCCATGCCGGCGTAGATCGAGATGAAGCCCAGGAAGACGCGCAGCGGGAGCAGCACCACGCCGAGGTTCATCCGGCGCCCGGGGTAGTAGGCGTGCCGCACCGGGTCGGCCCCGTGCCGCCGCGCGGCCCCGTCCTCGCCCTCCTCCCCCTCGAACTCGTCGTCCTCATAAGGACGTTGCTCGTCATAGGGGTGGCGCTCGTCGAGGTCGCTGCCCGGCATCCGCATCTGAGGCAGCAGCCGGGTCTCGGCGCCGGGGCTGCGGGGCCCGATGACGCTGGGCGTCGCGGCGGTCTCCGGACCCTCGTCGAGGTCGATGCGCGGGATGACCTGGGTGGCCCCGCCGTCGTCGAAGGAGGAGCCGACGGAGGCGCCTTCGGCCGTATGGCGCACGCCGGTTCCGCGCACGGCCTGCAGCAGGCCACTGGCGGCGGGGTCGCCCGGCTCGGACTTGCCGCTCCACACGACGGGCGCGCGGCGCTTGCCGGCGGCGGTGACGACGGGGATGCGCACCGTCTCGTCGGCCGTGCCCAAGTGCTGTGCGATGCGCGGGGATTGAGTACGTGAAGCGGTGGGGAGCTGTACGCGGAAGCTCGCGTGATTGACGATGACCTGCGCCGGGTCGCTCGGCACCTTCACCATGCTCAGCGCGGGAGCTTCGTCGAAGCCTGACGAGCTTCCCCCCGTGGGTGTGCGGGGTGTTCTGGTGTCCACACTCATCTAACCGAGTGATGTGTGTTTAGGACACTGCCTTGACCGCTCCGATCTGTCCGGACCCCGTCAAGCAGCCACGACACCCACGAGGGCCGTCACCGGCCCCCGCGCCGCTCCCCCGTGCCGCGCCATGCCGCTCCCCCGTACCGCGCCCTCAGGCCCGGCGCCGCGACGCCTCGTACAGCACGACGCCCGCCGCGACACCCGCGTTCAGCGACTCCGCCCCACCCGGCATCGGAATCCGCACCCGGAAGTCGCACGTCTCGCCGACGAGGCGGGACAGGCCCTTGCCCTCGCTGCCGACCACGATGACGACGGGGCCGTTCAGCGCCTCCAGGTCGCCCACCGCGTGCTCGCCGTCGGCGGCGAGGCCGACCACGGCGACACCGGCCTTCTTGTACTGCTCCAGGGCCCGCGTCAGATTCGTGGCCCGCGCCACCGGCGTGCGCGCCGCCGTACCGGCGGACGTCTTCCAGGCCCCGGCCGTCATCCCGGCCGCCCGCCGCTCCGGCACCACGACCCCGTGCCCGCCGAACGCGGACACGGACCGCACGACCGCGCCGAGGTTGCGCGGGTCCGTCACACCGTCGAGGGCGACGATCAGCGGGTCCTCGCCCGCGTCGAAGGCGGCGGCGACGAGGTCCTCGGGGTGCGCGTACTCGTACGGCGGGACCTGGAGGACCAGGCCCTGGTGGTTGAGCCCGTTCGTCATGCGGTCGAGCTCGGGGCGGGGGGCCTCCATGAGGTGGATGCCGCCGCGCTCACCGGCGAGCTGGAGCGCCTCGCGCACCCGCTCGTCGTTGTCGATGAACTGCTGCACGTACAGCGTGTTCGCGGGCACGCCCTCGCGCAGCGCCTCGACGACGGGGTTGCGGCCCACGACCAGCTCGGAGGTGGACTTGCCGCCCCGGCCGCGCGGCGCGGGACGGCGCGCGGTCTGCTTGGCCTTGGCGTTGGCGATGCGGTTCTTCACATGCCCCTTGCGCGCCTCGGCGGGCGGCGTCGGGCCCTTGCCCTCGAGCGCGCGGCGCCGATTGCCGCCGCTGCCGACCTGCGCGCCCTTCTTGCCGGACATGCGACGGTTGTTCGCGGCCATGACCTACCTGTCTCTGTGAAGCGTGCGTACGTACGTATCTGCGTGTGTCTACGAGTGTGCCGCCCACGGGCGCGGGCGGCACGTCCTCGCTGCTGCTCGCTGTCGCGTCAGCGCGGGCCGAGCGTCCAGCGCGGGCCCGACGGGCTGTCCTCGATGACGAGACCGGACTGCTTGAGCTGGTCGCGGATGGCGTCAGCCGCGCCCCAGTCCTTACGGGCCCGCGCCGCCTCGCGCTGCTCGAGCACCAGGCGCACGAGGGTGTCGACGACCCCGTGCAGGTCCTCGCCCCGGTCGTTCTCGCCCCCGCCCCAGTGCGCGTCCAGCGGGTCGAGGCCGAGCACGCCCAGCATGGCCCGCACCTCGGCGAGCCGCGCCACGGCGGCTTCCTTGTCGTCGGCGGCGAGCGCGGAGTTGCCCTGGCGCACCGTGGTGTGGACGATCGCGAGGGCCTGCGGCACCCCGAGGTCGTCGTCCATCGCCTCGGCGAACGCGGGCGGCACCTCGGCCGCGGGCTCGACCGGTCCCCCGGCCAGCTCGGCGGCGCGCTGCATGAAGCCCTCGATGCGCGCGAAGGCGGACTCGGCCTCGCGCAGCGCCTCCGGGCTGTACTCGATCATCGAGCGGTAGTGCGGGGTGCCCAGGTAGTAGCGCAGCACGATGGGCCGCCAGTGCTTGACCATTTCGCTGACGAGCACCGAGTTGCCCAGGGACTTGGCCATCTTCTCGCCGGCGATCGTGACCCAGGCGTTGTGCACCCAGTACTTCGCGAACTCGTCGCCGAACGCCTTGGCCTGGGCGATCTCGTTCTCGTGGTGCGGGAAGATCAGGTCGATGCCGCCGCCGTGGATGTCGAAGGCGGACCCCAGGTACTTGTGGGCCATGGCGGAGCACTCCAGGTGCCAGCCCGGACGGCCACGCCCCCACGGCGTCTCCCAGCTCGGCTCGCCTTCCTTGGCGGCCTTCCACATGGCGAAGTCCCGCGGGTCCCGCTTGCCGGTCTCGCCCTCGCCGGACGGCTGGAGCAGATTGTCGAGCTCCTGGTTGGACAGCTCCAGGTAGCCGGGGAAGGACTTCACGTCGAAGTACACGTTCCCGTCGGCCTCGTAGGCGTGCCCGCGCTCGATGAGCCCGCGCATCATCTCGACCATCTCGGTGATGTGCCCGGTGGCGCGCGGCTCGTAGGTGGGCGGCAGGCAGCCCAGGGCGTCGTAGCCGCTGTTGAAGGCCCGCTCGTTCTCGTAGCCGATGGACCACCAGGGGCGGCCCTGCTCGCCGGACTTCTTGATGATCTTGTCGTCGATGTCGGTCACATTGCGCACGAACGTCACTTCGTAGCCGCGGTAGGCGAACCAGCGGCGCATGATGTCGAAGTTCAGGCCCGAGCGGATGTGCCCGATGTGCGGGGCCGCCTGCACCGTGGCACCACACAGGTAGATCGAGACACAGCCGTCGATGAGCGGACTGAAGTCACGGATCTGCCGGGCGCTGGTGTCGTACAGGCGAATCGTCACCACTCCAGGGTAGTGGGCGCAGGGCAGTGCCCCGCGCCCCTGTGAGGGACAGCGGACGGAACTGTGACGTTCACCCTCGGCCCCCCGCCCCCGGAGCGATCAGATCCGGCCAACGACCTTCCGCGCCGACACCCGCACCACGACCCGCTCCGCATCGTCCGCCGACCCCGGGTTGAACTCGGCGTACTTCTTGCCCGTGTACTTCAGCGACAGCTCGTCGATGAGCTCCTGGCCGCCCTCCGTCGTCAGCTCCGCCGTGCCACGGATCTCCGCGTACGTGTACGGGGCGTCGAAGGGCTGGAAGAGGACCGTGACGCGGGGGTCGCGCCGCAGGTTCTTCTCCTTCCGGCGGCCGATCGTCGTGGAGAACAGCACGTCGTCACCGTCCCGCTTGACCCAGACCGGAGAGAGCTGAGGGCTGCCGTCGGGCTGGATCGTGGCGACGGTGATGAAGACGGGGGTGTCGAGAAGTGCCTTGAGGTCCTCGGAGAGCGCTGCGGACATGGGTGCCTCGTCCCTTCATTGCGCGCTGAACGGCGTTTCGTTGAGCGCTGGATGAGTCGTACGAGTACCCGATACTGCGCGGCCGCTCCCTCCCCAAGAGGGATTTCCGGCCCGGCTGAGCCGGGCTCAGCCCGTACGGACCACGAGCGCCGTGGCGATCGCCTGCAGCCCCTCGCCCCGCCCCGGGAACCCGAGCCCGTCCGTCGTGGCGCCGGAGACCGAGACGGGGGCGCCGACGGCGTCGGACAGCACCTTCTGGGCCTCGTCACGGCGCTTGCCGATCTTGGGCCGGGCGCCGATGACCTGCACCGCGACATTGCCGATGGTGAAACCGGCGTCCCGCACGATCCGGGCCGCCTCCGTGAGCAGGGTGAGCCCGGAGGCGCCGGACCACTCGGGGCGGCCGGTGCCGAAGTGGGCGCCGAGGTCGCCGAGGCCCGCCGCGGAGAAGAGCGCGTTGCACGCGGCGTGCGCGACGACGTCCGCGTCCGAGTGCCCGGCCAGACCGGGCCCCTCGCCCTCCCACTTCAGGCCCGCGCACCACAGCTCGCGCCCCTCTTCGAAGGCGTGGATGTCGGTGCCGATCCCGACGAGCGGGAGAACCACCCGTGGAGCGGCCATCTCAGAAGCCATCTCAGGATCTGTCTCGGAAGCCGTCTCGGAAGCTGTCTCAGAAGCCATCGTTCGCCCTCCTGCGCGCCAGGACCGCCTCGGCCAGTACGAGGTCCAGCGGCCGCGTCACCTTGAACGCCTCCTCGTGCCCGGGCACCACGACGACCTGGAGGCCCAGCTGCTCGACCATGCTCGCGTCGTCCGTGACGTTCTCGGTGACCGTCTCGTGGGCGCGCACCAGGGTGTCCCGGTCGAAGCCCTGCGGGGTCTGCACGGCTCGGAGGCGGGCCCGGTCGGGCGTGGCCAGGACGGGCTCGGGCTCCCCGGGGGCGCCGGGCTCGACCTCCTTGACGGTGTCCGCGAGCGGCAGCGCGGGGACAACGGCCGGGGCCCCGTCCCGTACCGCCTCGATGACCGCGTCGACGGTGTCGACCGGGACGAGGGGGCGGGCCGCGTCGTGGACGAGGACGACCTCGACACCGGCCGGCAGCGCGTCCAGGCCGAGCTTCACCGAGTCCTGGCGGCTCTCGCCGCCGGGCACCACCAGGAAGTCCGTGCGCTCGGGCAACGCGTGGTCGGCGAGGAGCGTCTTCACCTCGGCGGCGCCGTCGGGCGGCGCCACGACGACGACGAGCGAGACGGACCGCGAGGCGGCCATGGCCCGTACGGCGTGGATGAGCATGGGAGTGCCGTTCAGCGCGCGCAGCGCCTTGGGGGCGCCGGGGCCGAGACGTACGCCGCGACCTGCGGCGGGGATCACGACGGCGGTACGAGACTGGCCCGCCGAAGCAGATGCGTCAGACATCGGTTCCGTTCAGGTTTGTGCGCTCGGGCTGCGTGGGTATGGCCTGGGGGTACCCCCTGCTCGAGCGCAGTCGAGAGCGTGGGGGCGTGCCGGGCACGAGCCTTGACCGGACCCTTCCGTGACATCTGGTCGAGTCAGCTGCCCGAGCCCGGCACACCAAAGTAGTCGTGGTGCGGGGGCGAGGGATCGATAGTCAGGGGATCGAGGGGGATCTTCCGGAATTCTTTCCGGGTATGAACATGCCGCAGCGCCCGGCGACACCATGAAGGGCGTCAGCGGGCACCGCGGCAATCACTCACTGCTGCGCAGGCCGTACGTCTACAGACATCAAGAGTCACTGACATCAAGAGTCGGTGGGACGTGCGTCAGGACGCGAGGACCTCGTCAAGAAGAGCCTCGGCCTTGTCCTCGTTCGTGTTCTCGGCGAGGGCCAGCTCGCTCACCAGGATCTGGCGAGCCTTGGCGAGCATGCGCTTCTCGCCCGCGGACAGTCCGCGCTCACGCTCGCGACGCCACAGGTCACGGACGACTTCCGCGACCTTGATGACATCGCCGGACGCGAGCTTCTCGAGATTTGCCTTGTAGCGACGCGACCAGTTCGTGGGCTCTTCGGCGTACGGCGCGCGCAGTACTTCGAAGACCCGGTCGAGGCCGTCCTGACCGACCACATCACGTACGCCGACGAACTCCGCATTGTCCGCTGGCACACGTACCGTCAAGTCGCCCTGGGCGACTTTCAGCACCAAGTAGGTCTTGTCCACGCCTTTGATCTGGCGAGTTTCGATGGCCTCAATCAGCGCGGCCCCGTGATGGGGATAGACCACGGTGTCGCCAACCTTGAACGTCATGTGACAGGTACCCCTTCCGTGGCTATCCATCCTAACACGAGAACCGCCTCTTCTGAATGGCGTTTTCGCAGGTCAGGGCATATCTCGGGGCTTGACAACAGCAACAGGAACGTGCTGCGAAGGGCCTGCGGAGCCGGGTATTCGCAGGTGGGAGCCGCTCTCCGGGGAAGGCGAAACGTACACGTCACAGAGCCCGCGATCGCCTCCCAAGAGGCCGAACGTCCCGTTTTGCCAGGTTCCAAGCGGGGGACTTCCGCTACTCCGTTCGGTGACGGGAGAGGCGTACGAGACGTTGTGCGGCGGTTCTCGGCGCGATTCCGGAATTGATCAAGCGAGCCGCACACCGGCCCGATCTTGATCAGAGATCGAACGGAGATCGATCGAAGATCAATTCTTTGGGATCTCCCCGCATTCCCTGCCGGAAATCCACGCGCCGGCGTCACGGGAGTTATGGGAATCAACAATCGTGCGCCGGTGGCACGGTGAGGCCCGAGCGGCTGCTGTGGCCAAGGGGCGGGTCGGGTGCGGTGGCGGCGGAACGGCTCGGTAACCTAAGGCCGCTGACACACCCTTAGGGCGGCTTTACAGCCGCCCGCTCTCCCGTATCGCCCACGTTCAAGGAGTTGCCGCCGCCGTGAGCCGCAGCCTTCGACGCGGCGCCCTCGCCGCCACCACCATCGCGTTCTCGCTCGCCACGCTCGCCGCGTGCGGCGCCGGCAGCGACGCCCAGACCCTGGGGGTCAAGCCGGACAACGCCGAGACCGCCGTCGGCAACATCAAGATCCAGAACGCCATGGTCATCACCCAGCCCGACCTGGAGTCGAAGGGTCCGGCCGTGGTCGCGGGGACGCTCTTCAACAATGGGGACAAGGCCCAGACCTTGGACTCCATCACGATCAACGGCACCGGCAAGTCGGCCAAGATCACGCCCGGCAAGGAGGACAAGATCTCCAAGCCCGGCGGCCCGCTCACGATCCCGGCGGGCGGCTCCGTCGTCATCGGCGGCGAGGGCAACGCCTCCGCCGTCCTGCCGAGCAGCCGTGAGGCGGTCAAGGACGGCAACGCGCAGAAGATGACCTTCACCTTCAGCGAGACCGGCGCCGTCAGCATCAGCGGCTTCGTCGTCCCGGCCGCGAGCTACTTCGAGAAGTGGGGCCCGAGCGAGCTCCCGAAGGCGCCGGACCAGAAGCCGTCGGGCAAGCCCTCCGGGAAGCCCTCGGGCGCCGCCTCCGGCAAGCCCGGTGAGGGCGCCTCCACGAACCCGTCCGGCAAGCCCTCGGGCAAGCCGTCCGGGGGTGCCCAGGGCCAGGACGGTGCGGCCTCCACCAACCCGTCGGGGGCCGCCTCGCACGGTGCGGGGACTGGTACCGGTACCGGTACCGGGCAGCACTGACCTTCGTAACGCAGCAGCACCGCAGCGCAGCAGCAGCGCAAAGGGCGGGACCCCCTCGGGGTCCCGCCCTTCGGCGTGGTGTGCGTGGTGTGCGTGGTGTGCGCGGGCCGGTTTACGGCTCGAACTTGTAGCCGAGGCCGCGCACCGTCACCAGGTAGCGCGGCGCCCCCGGGTCCGGCTCGATCTTGGCGCGCAGGCGCTTCACGTGGACGTCCAGGGTCTTGGTGTCGCCCACGTAGTCGGCGCCCCAGACGCGGTCGATGAGCTGCATGCGGGTCAGGACGCGGCCCGCGTTGCGCAGCAGCATCTCCAGGAGGTCGAACTCCTTGAGCGGCAGGTCGACCTTGGAGCCGGAGACCGTGACCACGTGGCGGTCCACGTCCATGCGGACCGGGCCCGCTTCCAGGGCCTGCGGGGCGACCTCCTCGGGCTCGCCGCGGCGGCGCAGGACGGCGCGGATGCGGGCCACCAGCTCGCGCGAGGAGAACGGCTTGGTGACATAGTCATCGGCTCCTATTTCGAGGCCCACGACCTTGTCGATCTCGCTGTCCTTGGCGGTCACCATGATCACGGGGACGTTGGAGCGGCCGCGCAGCTGGCGGCAGACCTCGGTGCCGGGCAGTCCGGGGAGCATCAGGTCGAGCAGGACGAGGTCGGCGCCGTTGCGCTCGAATTCGTCGAGTCCGTCCGGGCCGGTGGCCGCGATGGCGACCTCGAAGCCCTCTTTGCGGAGCATGTAAGACAGGGCGTCGGAGAAGGATTCCTCGTCCTCGACGACGAGCACTCGGGTCACGGAAGGACCTCCGGGGCAGGAATGGTTTCGTACTGGGTGGTCTCGTCGGGCCGGTCGGCCCTGTCGCGGTCGGCGGCCGCGCCGGCGCCGCCCGCGGCTCCGTTGCCGCGGTCACGGTCGCGGGTCGCGCCCGCTTCGGGCAGCCGCAGGGTGAAGGTGGAGCCCTGTCCCTCGGAGCTCCACACGGTGACCTCCCCGCCGTGCGAGGCGGCCACGTGCTTGACGATGGCGAGGCCGAGGCCGGTGCCGCCGGTGGCCCGGGAGCGGGCCGGGTCGACGCGGTAGAAGCGCTCGAAGATGCGCTCCTTGTCCTTGTCGGAGATGCCGATGCCCTGGTCGGTCACGGCGACTTCGATGAGGTCTCCGCCGGGTGCGGTCACCCGGCGGGCGGCTATGCCCACGCGGGTGCGGGCGGGCGAGTAGTTCACCGCGTTCTCGACGAGGTTGCCGAGGGCGGCGGCGAGCTGGCCGCGGTTGCCCCAGACGTGCAGGTCGGCGGTGCCGCCCGCGGCCATCGTGATCTGCTTCGTGCCCGCCTGGTGGCGGCAGCGGTCGATGGCCTCGGCCACCAGCTCGTCCACGCGGACCGGCTCGGCGTCCTCCAGCGGGTCGTCGTTCTGCACCCGGGAGAGGTCGATGAGCTCCTGGACCAGGCTGGTCAGGCGGGTCGACTCGATCTGCATACGGCCCGCGAAGCGCTCGACTGCCTCCGGATCGTCCGAGGCGTCCATGACGGCCTCGGAGAGGAGGCTCAGGGCGCCCACGGGGGTCTTGAGCTCGTGGCTGACGTTGGCGACGAAGTCGCGGCGCACGGCCTCGATGCGCCGGGCCTCGGTGAGGTCCTCGACGAGGAGGAGCACCAGGCGGGAGCCGAGGGGGGCCACGCGGGCGGAGACGGCGAGCGCCTCGCCGCCGCGGCCCGTGCCGCGCCGCGGCAGGTCCAGCTCGACCTGGCGTATCTCGCCGTCGCGCCGGGTGTCCCTGGCCATCTGGAGCATCGGCTCGACGGCGAGCTTGCCGCCGCGGACCAGGCCGAGGGCGTACGCGGCGGAGCTGGCCTTGACCACGCTGTCCGCCTCGTCCAGGACGACGGCGGAGGAGCGGAGCACGGACAGGACCGTGTCGACGCCGGGCGGCAGGACCGGGTCCGTGTGCAGGGAAGTGCGGGTGGGGCGTTTCTGGTCGCGTTCGCTCCAGCGGAACGCCAGCATGGCGATGACACCGGTGCACACTCCGGCGATCGCTGCCGCTGCGGCGACCGCCGCGTTCACGTCCATGAGTCCAGGTTATGCGCGGTCCGAGCCCCAGCCCCAGCCGTCCGAGGGTCAGCTCGAACACTCGTCGCCCAGAGTTCACCGGGGCGATGTGGCGGGTTCATTTCTGCTGACCGGGTACTCCGGCGGTTACCGGGCGGTCGGTGACCAGGTCGCCCGGTGTTCACCTTGGCGACAGGGTCGGTTCACGCGGGGTGCCGGAAACGGACGCGTCGGGACCACACCGTGGGAGCGTGGGGGTCAGCCCCCTGGGACGTACTAGAGAGGGACAGCCACATGCGTGACGCGTACCACGAGGAACTTGACTCGATCGGCGAGGGGCTGGTCGAGATGGCCCGTCTTGTCGGGTCGGCGATCGGGCGCGCCACCACGGCCATGCTCGACGCCGACCTGAAGATGGCCGAAAGCGTGATCGCCGCGGACCAGAAGGTCGACGATCTCCAGCACGACCTGGAGGCGCGCGCGATAGCCCTGCTGGCCCGCCAGCAACCGGTCGCGACGGACCTGCGCATCGTCGTGACCTCCCTGCGGATGAGCGCCGACCTGGAGCGCTCCGGCGACCTCGCCCAGCACGTGGCCAAGCTGACCCGGCTGCGCTTCCCCGACTCGGCGGTCCCCCGCGACCTGCACGCCACGATCCTGGAGATGGGCCAGCTCGCGCAGCGCCTGATGGCGAAGGCGGCGGAGGTCATCATCACCAAGGACGTCGACCTCGCGCTCCAACTGGAGCAGGACGACGACGAGATGGACCTCCTGCACCGCACGCTCTTCCAGCACCTGATGGACGACCGCTGGAAGCACGGCATCGAGACGGCCGTCGACGTCACCCTCCTCGGCCGCTACTACGAGCGCTTCGCGGACCACGCGGTGTCGGTCGCCAAGCGCGTCGTGTACCTGGTCACGGGCGAGCACGCGGACGAGATCCAGCCGAGCACGGCGCCGGTCGAGGGCGCCTGAGCGTCGAGGGCGCCTGAGCGTCGAGGGTGCCTGAGCCGTCATAGCTCTCGTACGCGCGTACGCGCGCGTGGGGCCCCGCACGGATCCGTGCGGGGCCCCACGCCGTCGTACCGCCGTCGTCGCGTCAGCCGCAGCAGCCGCCGCACTGGCAGGGCGCTCCGGACTGGCAGCCGCAGCTGCAGCCCGAGCCGCAGCCGCAGGCGCCGAGCAGGACGAGTGCGGGGAACTCCGCGACTTCTATGGGCTGCTCGGGGGTGAAATCGGGTGTGGGGGACTCGGCCATGGGGGTCTCCTCCTCGAAGGCGTACTGCGAAGACGTACTGCCTACTGCCCATCTCATGCCCACTGGGGCGGGGCGCATCAACGGCGCACGCGCGCGCGGGACTTCAGGCTCCACGGCACTCCCGGCTCCTGTGAAACTTCCTCCACAACTGTCACAGGAATGCCTTAACCTCAGCGCTGGAACGGGGGGTCATGCCCCGGGCGCGCAGTCGGCCGCCCGGGATTCACTGTGCCTGTGGGGGGCCACATCACCATGCGTACACGTACGCGCACCATCTCGACCGCGACGGCGCTCGCGGTCCTCTTCAGCTCCGCGGCGCTGGTCGCGGGCGCGGCGGGTCCGGCCGCCGCGGCGGACTCCGCCGAACTGCTGCCGGTCTCCTCGGTCGGCGACATCGCCGTGGACGGCGTCCACCGCCGGGTCTACGTCTCCGACCCGTCCGTGGGGCAGATCGTCGTCACGGACTACGAAGGAGCGGTCCAGGGCACCGTCACCGGCTTGCCCGGCGTCGACGGCCTCGCGCTGTCCGCGGACTCCGGCCAGGTGTTCGCCGCGGTCGCCGACAAGGACCGCATCGTCTCCGTGGACACCGCCACGTACACGCAGACGGCGAGCTACGACCTCGCCGGCGCGCAGGGTCCCGCCACCCTGGAGACCGCGGGCGGCAAGGTGTGGTTCGGCTACAAGGGAGGCATCGGCTCACTCGACACCTCCGGCGCCGAACCCGTCGTGCAGACCGGCCAGGGCACCGGCGTCACCTGGGACGGGGTGCCGCTGCTCGGCGCGGACCCGAAGCAGCCGGGGCTCCTGGTGGCCGGTGAGCAGGGCAACACCTGGGCCGACATCGCGGTGTACGACATCTCGGGCGCCGAGCCCGCGCTGCGCACCTCGAAGAACGTCACCGGCAACTTCAAGCAGCTGGACCTGACGCCCGACGGGGAGCAGGTGCTGACCACCTGGGGCGACGGGAACGGCTACTCGTTCCCGGTGTACTCCGCCAAGGACCTGCACCAGGTCAGCCAGTACCCCACGGAGCCGTATCCGAACGCCGTGGACATCGCCCCGGACGGCACCGTCGCGGGCGGCACCGACTCCTGGTACGAGCCGGACGTGCACATCTACCAGCCGGGCGTGAAGACCCCCGTGCGGCAGTACGACTTCCCCAACACCGGCAACACCTCCGGCGCCGACACCCTGGTCCCGGCCGCGCTGGCGTGGGCGCCGGACGGCAGCCGGGTCTTCGCGGTGTCCGTGAACTCGTACGGGAAGTACACGCTGCGCGGTCTGGCCGACCCCGCCAAGTCCCTGCCCACGCTCACGGTGAAGGCTCCGGCGAAGGCCCCGCGGGCCAAGCCGCTCACCGTCTCCGGCAAGATCAGCGACACCGTGCCGCTGCCCGCCGGGACCGAACTGGCCGTGACGCGCACGGACGTCGAGTCCCCCGGCGGCAAGGCGCTGCCCCCGGTGAAGACCAAGGCGGACGGCTCCTTCTCGTTCACCGACTCCCCGCCCGCGGGCGACAAGGTGACGTACAGGGCGGCGTACGCGGGCAACGCCCAGCGGGCCGCGGCCTCCGGTGCGGCCACGGTGGCGGTCGCGCGCTCCAGGACGACCCTCACCCTGAACAAGAACGGCAACGTCTACGGCTACGGCGCCGACGTCTCCTTCACCGCGCACCTCGGCAAGACCTACAAGAACCGCACCGTCGAGATCTGGGCCGACCCCTACGGCGGCGACAAGCCCACCAAGCTGGTCAAGAAGGGCAAGGTCAACTCCGCGGGCAACCTGTCGGCCACGGTCGACATGAAGCGCGACACGAAGGTGACCGCCGCCTTCTCCGGAGACGCCCGCTCGGAGTCCAAGAAGGCGACGTCCACGGCGTACGCCAAGGCCAGGATCTCCAGCTCCGTCTCCAAGCACTACAAGACGGGCAGGATCGGCGCCACGAAGTACCACTACTTCCACAAGAACACCGACCCGGTGCTCAGCACGAAGATGACGTACTACAAGGGCCGCAAGCAGCGCTTCGAGATCCAGGTCTACGGAGACGACCGCGCGTGGCACGCCACCGGCTCCGAGTACTTCAAACTCGGCCCGGACGGCACGTCGGTGGTCCGCCTGGAGGCTCCCGGCCGCTCCGGCATCCGCGCGCGCATCCGCTCGTCGTACGTGAACGGCACCTCGGGCGACAACGTGAACTCGACGACGCACGGCGCCTGGCAGTACCTGAACTTCACCCGCTGAGCCAGTACGCCGATCCGGCCCGGCAGGAGCGTTTTGGCGCCAACCATGGGTAACTGGGCGGTCACGCAAGTCAGTTCACGCTACACAGGAAAGAGGGATGCTCTTACCTGACGGGAGGACAGCCAGTGGTACTCACGATGGACCTCGCGGTTCTGCTGGCCGTCATCATCTTCTTCCTGGTGCGCAGACGCCCGTTGGCCCGGAAGCGGAGCGACGCGGTCATGACCGCGACTGTCGTGCTCGTCTTCGGAGTCCTGATAGCCCCCACGAGCTTCGGCCACTGGATCCTGAACACCACAGGCGAACTCGCCCAAGGCGTCTCCAACGCAGCCACCCCCTGACCCGCACCAGGCGTGCGGATCAGGGGGTGGCGGTGTCCTGCGGGTCGGGCTACTTCTTCTTGCCCTGGTTCTTGACCGCCTCGATCGCCGCCGCGGCCGCGTCCGGGTCCAGGTACGTGCCGCCCGGCTTCACCGGCTTGAAGTCGCTGTCCAGCTCGTACGAGAGCGGGATGCCCGTCGGGATGTTGAGGCCCGCGATGTCGGCGTCGGAGATGCCGTCCAGGTGCTTGACCAGGGCGCGCAGCGAGTTGCCGTGGGCCGCGACCAGGACCGTCCTGCCCGTCAGCAGGTCCGGGACGATGCCGTCGAACCAGTACGGGAGCATGCGGACGACGACGTCCTTCAGGCACTCCGTCTGCGGGCGCAGCTCCGGCGGGAGCGTCGCGTAGCGCGGGTCCTCGAACTGGGAGTACTCGGCGTCGCGGTCCAGCGGCGGGGGCGGGGTGTCGTACGAGCGGCGCCAGAGCATGAACTGCTCCTCGCCGAACTCGGCCAGGGTCTGGGCCTTGTCCTTGCCCTGGAGGGCGCCGTAGTGGCGCTCGTTCAGGCGCCAGCTGCGGTGGACCGGGATCCAGTGGCGGTCGGCGGACTCCAGCGCCAGCTGCGCGGTGCGGATCGCGCGCTTCTGGAGCGACGTGTGGACCACGTCCGGGAGCAGGCCGGCGTCCTTGAGCAGCTCACCGCCGCGGACCGCCTCCTTCTCGCCCTTCTCGTTCAGGTTGACGTCCACCCAGCCGGTGAACAGGTTCTTCGCGTTCCATTCGCTCTCGCCGTGGCGGAGGAGGATCAGCTTGTACGGTGCGTCGGCCATGGGCCCGAGCCTAATCGACCCTTCTGTTCCCCGCCGATTGACGGTGGTCGTCAATCCAGTGGCCTTGGTCCCTGGCCGGACCGTAAGTTGCGTTCATCTAACGAGCCACTTACATCACCCGGGGGAACGCACTCATGTCAGTCGCCTCGCTCAGACGTGCCGCCAAAGAGTCCGTCTCGGGGCTGCCCCGGGACTTCTGGTGGCTGTGGACGAGCACTCTGGTCAACCGGCTCGGGGCCTTCGTCGCCACTTTCATGGCGTTGTACCTGACCTTGGAGCGGGGGTACTCGGCGACGTACGCGGGGCTCGTGGCCGCGCTGCACGGGCTCGGCGGCGTCGTCTCCTCGATCGGCGGCGGCGTGCTGACCGACCGGCTGGGGCGGCGGCCCACGCTGCTCATCGCGCAGACCTCCACGGCGGGCTCGGTCGCGCTGCTCGGCTTCATGGAGCACCCGGTGGCCATCGCCGGGGCCGCCTTCCTGGTCGGGATGGCGAGCAACGCCTCGCGCCCGGCCGTGCAGGCGATGATGGCCGACATCGTGCGCCCCGAGGACCGGGTGCGGGCGTTCTCGCTCAACTACTGGGCCATCAACCTCGGTTTCGCGGTCTCCTCGGCGGGCGCGGGCTTCATCGCCTCGTACAGCTACCGCGCCGGGTTCCTGATCGAGGCCGCCATGACGCTCGCGTGCGCGATCGTCGTGTATGTGAAGCTGCCCGAGTCGCGGCCGGAGAAGAACACGTCGGAGGCGGGCGGGGAGCCGGAGGTGGGGCTCGGGACCGTGGTGCGGGACGGGCGGTTCATGGGTGTCGTGGGGCTGTCGTTCCTGGTCGCGCTGATCTTCCAGCAGGGGTCGGTGGGACTGCCGGTGGCAATGGGGCACGCGGGGTTCACGCCCGCCGACTACGGCATGGCCATCGCGGTCAACGGCGTCCTGATCGTCGCGCTGCAGATCCCGGTCACCCGCTTCATCGAACACCGGGACCCGCAGCGCCTGTTGGTGGTGTCGTCGATCGTCGCCGGATACGGCTTCGGGCTCACCGCCTTCGCCGGTTCGGTCGGCGCCTTCGCCCTGACGGTGTGCGTATGGACGCTCGCCGAGATCGTCAACGCACCGACGCAGACCGGTCTCGTCGTCCGGCTCTCGCCGACCCATGGACGCGGGCGCTACCAGGGCATGTACACCCTGTCGTGGGCCGTGGCCGGTCTCGTCGCGCCGCTGATGTCGGGCGCCGTGATCGACCGGTTCGGGCCGGAGTGGCTGTGGGGCGGCTGCGCGGTGATCGGGACGGTGGCGGCGGCCGGGTACTGGGGGCTGATGCGGAAGCTGCCGGAGGAGGAGGCCGGTGTGGTGGAGGCCGGTGTGGTGGAGGCCGCCGTGGAGGAGGCCGCCGTGGAGGAGGCGCCTGTAGGTGCCTCTGCCGCCTCTGCCGCCTCTGCCGCCTCTGCCGCCTCTGCCGTCGAGCTCAGCGCCTGAGAGCGCGCTGGGCCTCGTACAGATTCCGGGGGCGTACGGGCACGGGGGTCCCGTACGCCTCCAGCCTGCTGTGCAGGTCGCCGGTGAAGTCCGGGACGTCGATCTGGTCGAACTCGCGCACCTCGTTGAGGCCGACGGTGGCGCTGTAGGGCGCGAGGCCGTCGATCTTCATGAGGCCCGCGCGCTCGTTGGTGACGCGGATGTTCCAGTGCGTGAAGCGGGCACCGAAGAGAGGGCCGGCCGACGCGTCACCGCCGTGGCGGCCGTTGTTGTTCACGGTGATGTCCGTGCGGACGTTGGCGAACGGCAGTCCGCGGTGGCTGTCGAAGGTGCCCATCTCCATCCGGCCGCGCGACCAGACGTTGTACGAGGACAGGCCCTCGACGTTGATGCCGTGGAGCTGGGTGTTCGCGGGCGCCGGGACCGTGCGCCGCGCGATCGTGAAGTCCTCGACGAGGTTGTCGTGCGAGCCCTCCCGGCAGAAGTACGGGTGGTGCGAACCCCGGCCCTCCACGCGGGTGTTGCGCAGCGTGCAGGCGGAGGCGGCGACCAGGCCGAAGCCGTTGTCGACGTGCCGGACCGTGATGTCGTCCGCCCAGCAGTCGTACGCGCACTGGAACGCGACGCCGTTGTGGCCCTTGTCCAGGAGGTGCGGGGACTGCGGGGTCTCCACGGCTTCGAGGGTGAGCCCTTCGACGCCCGCTCCGGAGAGGGCTCTTACGTGGGTGGTGAGCTGAGGCTGCCACTCCTTGCGGACGTCCAGCGGAAGCGGTCGCTCGAAGGTGACCTTCCGGCCGCGTACGGAGGCGATGCGCACGGGCCACTCGTAGGGGACGTACGAGGTCAGCTTGGTCTTGTCGGCCCAGGTGTACGCCTCGGGGCCGGGGCCGCCGCCCGCCATGTGCTGGAGGAGCGTGTGGTCCGCGTCGTCCGCGAGGCGGAGCAGGACGAGGTCTCCTTGTCGCAGTCGTGCCGGGTCGGCGACCGTCACCGCCCAGGAGCCGCGGGTGGCGGGGGCGACGGCGGTGAGGGGCTTCCATGCGTCGCGCTTGTTGCCGGTCCAGCCCTCGAAGGGCCACTCCTTGTTCTTGATGGCGGCGGTGAGCGAGTCCCAACGCGCCTGCGGGCAGAGCCAGATGAGGCCGCCCGCCCAGGACCAGCTGGACTTGTCGCCGCCGTAGCGGGAGCCGTAGACGCCGATCAGCTCGGTGAGGTTCTTGGTGGCGTGGAGGGTGGTGCGGCCGCTGCCCGCGCCGCGCAGGACGACGCGGTCGTGGGCGATGCGGATGACGTCGTCGACGCGGTAGGTGCCGGCCGGGACGAGGACCGTGCCCCCGCCTGCCCGTCCGGCGACGGCGAGGGCACGGTTGATCGCGGGCGCGGAGTCGCGGGCGCCGGTGGGGTCGGCACCGTGGTCGAGGACGTTCGCGACGACCGGGCGGCGGGGCAGGGTGCGGGTGCCGGTGCGGGCTCCTGCCCTGCCGATGTACGGGATCTGGGGGTGGGTGTAGGGGGTGGCGGTGAACTCGCGCCAGAGGGTGGGGGGTTGGGGATGGGCGGGGCGGGCCCGGCCCTGGGGGCGGCGCCGGGAAGGGGTGACTTCGGTCGCCTGGGAAGGGGTGGCTTCGGTCGCCTGCGCCGGGGTGGAGCCGGTCGCCGCGGCGGCCGCCACAGCGATGGCGCCGCCGATCACCGTGCGTCTGCCGGGGTTCCGCATACTGCCGCCCTCACTTTCATGGATGTGAACGTGATTCACGTAAGCGATGGGCGGGAGCATGCCAGACCCCGCCGTGCGCCGAAAGGGGTTGCGCAGACGGGGTGTTGAGGAGACCGTCGGAGGGCTAGCTGCTCGGCTTCTGGGTCAGGTGCGTGAACGCGTCCAGGTTGCGCGTGGACTCGCCGCGCGAGACCCGCCACGCGTACTCCTTGCGGATGGCGCTCGCGAAACCGAGCTCAAGGAGGGTGTTGAAGGAGCCGTCCGCCGCCTCCAGGACGGAGCCGAGAAGCCGGTCCAGCTCGTCCGGGGTGACCGCGGCGAGCGGGAGCTTGCCCGCCACGTAGACGTCGCCCAGCTGGTCGACGGCGTAACTCACTCCGTAGAGGCGGAGGTTGCGCTCCAGGAGCCAGCGGTGGAACGCCCCCTCGTTCTCGTCCGGGTGGCGGATCACGAACGCGTTCAGGGACAGGGAGTGCCGGCCGAGCTTGAGGGAGAGCGTCGTGGAGAGCTTGCGCGTGCCCGGCAGCTTCACCACGTAGGCGCCGGGCTCGGGGCTCTCCCACTCCAGCTCGGCGCCGGTCAGGGTCTGCTCGATGATCGCGCTCGGGCCCGGGCCCGGAGCCTTCACGTCCGCCTGCTCAGCCATGGTGCGAGCGTACGTGACGGCGGAAATCGTGCAGGGCGGCGGTGTAGACGTCGGCGGTGGCCGAGGCCGCGGTGTCCCAGCCGAAGGACTGCGCGTGCCGGGCCGCGGCCTGGCCCATGCGGTCCACAAGCTGTGGATGGTCGGCGAAGTCGCGCAGCACGCGCGCGTAGTGGGCCGGTTCGTGCCCGGAGACCAGGAAGCCGGTCACCTCGTCGCGCACCGCCACGGGCAGCCCGCCGACGGCGGCCGCGAGGACCGGGGTCCCGGCCGCCTGCGCCTCGATCGCGACGAGCCCGAAGGACTCGCTGTACGAGGGCATCACCAGGACCGAGGCCGCCCGGAACCAGTCCGCGAGCTGCTCCTGTCCGACGGGAGGCTGGAACCGCACGACGTCCGCGATCCCGAGCCGTGCCGCCAGCTTCTGCAGCCCCTCCGGCTTGGCGAGGCCGCTGCCGCTGGGGCCGCCGACGACGGGCACGACGATGTGGCCGCGCAGCTCGGGGCGCTGGTCGAGGAGGACCGCGACCGCACGGAGGAGGACGTCGGGGGCCTTGAGGGGCTGGATGCGGCCCGCGAAGAGCGGGATCAGCGCGTCCTGCGGCAGGCCGAGGCGGGCGCGCGCTGCGGCCCGCGCGGACGATGCCTCCCCTGGACGGAGCTCGTCGGAGCCCTTGGGGAAGGGCCGGAAGCGGTCGAGATTGACCCCGGGGTGCACGACGGCGACCTTCCCCGGGTCCGCCTCGTAGTGCCGTACGAGCTCGTCGGCCTCGTCGGAGGTGTTGGCGATGAGGCGGTCGGCGGCGCGCACGATCTGTGTCTCGCCGATGACGCGGGCGGCGGGCTCGGGGGTGTCGCCCGCGGCGAGCGCGGCGTTCTTCACCTTGGCCATGGTGTGCATGGCGTGGACGAGGGGCACGCCCCAGCGCTCGGCCGCGAGCCAGCCGACGTGGCCGGAGAGCCAGTAGTGGGAGTGGACCAGGTCGTAGTAGCCAGGGCGGTGACCGGCCCACGCCTGCATCACCCCGTGCGTGAACGCGCAGAGCTGAGCGGGCAGTTCCTCCTTCGCGAGCCCCTCGTACGGGCCCGCGTCCACATGTCGTACGAGGACGCCGGGGGCGAGCTCGACGGCGGGCGGGAGGGCGCCGGTCGTGGCGCGCGTGAAGATCTCGACCTCGATGTTGATCGCGGCGAGGCGCTTGGCCAGCTCCACGATGTAGACGTTCATGCCGCCCGCGTCGCCGGTGCCGGGCTGGTGGAGCGGAGAGGTGTGCACGCTGAGCATCGCGATACGGCGGGGGCGGCGGGGCGGGCGGCTCGCGCCGGGGATGCGGAGCCTGCCCGGGGCGCCCAGGGTCGCCTGGGAGCGACGGCCGAGCCTGGTCACGTACTGGCTCACCTGGCGGTCCTCCTTGATGGCACGACTTCGGGGAGGGCGTACGGGACCCTCTACACAGTCGGAACACCGGAAGGTCGCCCTCCATTTCCACTTTGCCAAACCGTTGCCTTGGGGGCCCGCCGGAGCGCTTGCGAGGACTTACGGCTCGGGATGCTTGTGTGCTTGTGGGGGTGTACCGCCCGGGAAGCTTGTGAGGGCTTGCCGTCCGGGGCGCTTGCGGGGGCGTATCGCCCGGGACGCTTGTGAGGGCTTGCCACCCGGGACGCTTACGCTCTTTCCATGGCTCCCCGCTCCTCCTCCCGTCCCGTGGGGACGGTCACACGCGGGACCACCAATCCGAACCGGCTGCGGCGCATGGACCGCTGGATCGCCACGCGGCACGGTGGGGTGCTGCGGCGGGCGGGCGCGGGGGCGGTGGCCGTGGACCTCGGATACGGGGCGGCGCCCTGGACCGCGGTCGAGCTGCTGCTCCGGCTGCGGACGGTGGCGCCGCGCGTGCGGGTCGTCGGCGTCGAGATCGACCCGGAGCGGGTGGCGGGGGCGCGGCCCTATGAGAGGGAGGGGCTGAGCTTTCGGCATGGGGGGTTCGAGGTGCCGTTGGGCGGGGGCGCCCAGCCGTTGTTGATTCGGGCCGCGAATGTGTTGCGGCAGTACGAGGAGGCTGAGGTCGCGGCCGTGTGGGAGCGGCTGTGCGGGCGGCTGGCGCCGGGCGGGCTGTTGGTGGAGGGCACGTGCGACGAGATCGGGCGGCGTCATGTGTGGGTGGCGCTGGGGCCAGAGGGGCCGCGGACGGTGACGTTCGCTGCGCGGCTGGCCTCTCTCGAGCGGCCTTCGGACCTGGCCGAGCGGCTGCCCAAGGCGCTGATCCACCGGAACGTGCCCGGGGAGCCGGTGCATGCGTTCCTGCGGGACTTCGACCGGGCGTGGGCTGCGGCGGCCCCGTATGCGGCGTACGGGGTGCGGCAGCGGTGGGTGCGGGCGGTGGCGGATGTGGCGGGGGTGTGGCCGGTGGAGGGGCGGCGGGAGGAGTGGGGGCGGGGGGAAGTGACGGTGCGGTGGGGGGCGTTGGCGCCGGGGGCTGGTGCGGTGTAGGGGGCGGGGCGGGTTCGTGGGTGCGGGTTCGTGGGTGCGGGTTCGTGGGTGCGGGTGCGGGCCGGTGGGTGGGTCGGGGTGGGGACGCGGCGGTATGTCCGTCCTCGAAAAGCCGGGGGCGCCGGACGAGTTCATGAGTACTGGGGTGGGTGGGGTGCTGTACTGCGGGCGGACATACCGC